>JAKPGH010000157.1 GCA_029550985.1 Bacillota bacterium | reverse complement strand
CCGGAGCGCCACCTCTACGGGCAGGGAAAACTCCTCCAGAATGGTGCGGCTCATTTTTTCGGCGCAGTTGCACTCCTGCAAAAAGGCCGCCCCCCCTCTGGGAAGGGTGACCGTGAGCTTATTTCCCTCCATTTGGGCGGTGGCTCCGTCAAAAAAGCCGTTGGCCGGCAGCCCTTCCTCCCGCAGAGCGCACACCAGCTCCGGCAGGTATTCCGCCGAAAACAACTCCGGAGCATAGCGGGGGTAAATGCGGCAGCACTGCATCTGCAGCGTTTCCGCCAGCTTGGCTCCCGCCTGCTTGAGAACCGAGCGGGGAACGGGCGCATCAAACTGCACCCAAATTTCCATGATGCCGGCGGGCTTGTCTAAACGCACATTCTGCACCTGTCCGTCCGGCAAACAGACCTCTCCGGGACGGAGATGGTTGCCGAATAGCTGGGAAAAGGTAGGCATATGTAAAGAGTTCCTCCACTTTTTTGCATTTCAAGAAGTCCCGCGCCGTCCCCGCGGGATTTCTTCGCACTCTTTCATTTTATCACACAACGTCTACAGCGCAAGGATAAGGGTGCCCAGGGTAATGGCCAGTCCTCCCAAAACGGTTTTGAGGGTCAAAGGCTCTTTTAAAATCACAAAGGCTAGAATCATGGTGATGACCACGCTGAACTTGTCCACCGGCACCACCTTGGAGGCGTCGCCGATTTGCAGGGCGTAAAAGAAGCAAATCCACGAAAGGCCGGTGGCAATGCCCGAAAGGACCAAGAACAGCCAGCTTTTTCCGGTAATCTGGCCGATTTCGTGGTGTTTTCCGGTGGCAAACACAATGAGCCAGGCCATCACCAGCACAACGGCGGTTCGCAGGGCGGTGGCCAAATTGGAGTTGACGTTCTCCATCCCGATTTTGGCAAGGATGGAGGTACACGCAGCGAAAAAGGCCCCCAACAGGGCGCTCAAAAACCACGTCATGGAGCTTACCTCCGGCAAAATATAGCTTTACGCTTGTTTTAAGGCTTCCTGCGCCAGTTTTACCAAATGGGGAAGAATTTCATCGTAAGGGACTTTTTTGACGGGCTTTCCCTTGGCGAAGAGAGGTCCTTCGCCCCTGCCGCCCGCCACTCCGATATCGGCGTGGGAGGCTTCTCCGGGGCCGTTGACGGCGCAGCCCATCACCGCCACGGTAAGGTCGCCCTCCAGCCCGGACAGCGCCTCCTCCACCCGGGCGGCCAGTTCCATCAACGGGATGTTGCAGCGGCCGCAGGTGGGGCAGGAGATGATGCGAACGCCTCCCCGCAGCCCCAGGGCTTTCAGCAGGTTTTGGGCCACCTTCACTTCCTCCACCGGCGGGGCGGTGAGGGAGATGCGGATGGTGTCGCCGATGCCGTCCAGCAGAAGGCTTCCCAATGCGGCGGCGGATTTTAAAATCCCCATGGTGGGGGTGCCGGCCTCCGTCACCCCTAGGTGCAGGGGGTAGATGGTCTGTTTGGCCAGCAGCCGGTTGGCCGCTACCGTTTCGGCGGCGTCGCTGGATTTGATGGCAATGACAATGTCGGTAAAGTCGCAGCGCTCCAGCATATCCACATGGCGCAGAGCGCTTTCCGCCAGCGCTTGGGGGGTGCGTCCGTACCGCTCCAGCAAATCCTTTTCCACCGAGCCGGAGTTGACCCCTACCCGGATGGGGACGTTGTGCTGGCGGCAGGCCTTTGCCACCTGGCGGACCTTATCCTCCCCGCCGATGTTGCCGGGGTTGAGACGGATTTTATCGGCTCCCGCCGCCACCGCCTCCAAAGCCAGCCGGTAGTCGAAGTGGATGTCCGCCACCAGGGGAATGTCCACTTTCTCTTTGATGGCGGGGATGAGGGCGACGCTTTCCCGGTCGGGGATGGCCACCCGCAGAATATCGCAGCCGGCCTCCTTCAGCTCTTTGGCCTGAGCTACATTGGCGGCGATGTCGCGGGCCGGCGCGCTGAGCATGGACTGAATCGAAACGGGAGCGCCGCCCCCAATGGCGACTCCCCCGACCATAACCTGCTTGGTGATGTGTTTTTTCAAGTTACGCTCCCCCTAAAAAGGACGATACCAGCTTGACGATGTCGTTAAAGGTGACCACGATGATAAGGCCGATGAGCAGCAGAAATCCGGTGGCTGTCACAACGGACTCGTACTTGGCGGGCAGAGGTTTGCGGCGGACGGCTTCGATGCCTAAAAAGAGCAGCCGCCCTCCGTCCAGAGCGGGAAGGGGGAGGAGGTTAAAGACTCCCAGGTTGACGGTGATAAAGCTCATCAGGTATAAGATATTGCTCAGGCTTTGGCGGAACCCTTCCCAGAAGCCGCCCTGCTGGTATCCGGCGGCATATCCGCTGGAAGCCGCCTCGCTGATGACGCTGGTCACCCCCACGGGGCCCGAAAGCTGGGCAAGAGTAAACCGCCCCGTCATTAAGTCGATGAGGGAGCCCCACACCTGCTTAATATACATGCCGGTCCAGTCAAAGGCGTTGGAAATGACCCGCCAGGGGGTTTTCTCAACGCCCACCACCATAAAGTCCAGCACCGGCAGGTAAATGTTCTGGTCGGCCTCCATCATGGAAAAGGTGACGGTGAGGGGAATCAGCTGCCCGTTCCGCTCCACTTCCATCTCCACCACGCCGTCCGGGTCCCGCATCAGCTGGTACTGCAGGTCGTTGCTGGTGCGCACCCGTTTGCCGTTGACTCTGGTGATGATGTCCCCCTGCTGCAGCACCTGATTGGTGACGGCGTTTTCCGCAAAACGGGCCACCTGGGTGGTGCCGATGAGGTTGAGCTGAGAGGAAAACCAGGTGAGGACCAAAAGCCCCAGCAGCAAATTCATGGCAGAGCCGGCCACCAGAACAATGGCCCGCTTCCAGATGGCCGCTTTACCAAAGGCTCTGGGGTTGTCGCTTTCCTCATCCTCGCCCTCCATGGCGCAAAAACCGCCGATGGGAAACAGGCGCAGGGAGTAAACCGTTTCCCCCGGTTGGAAGGAAAACAGCTTGGGTCCCATGCCCAGAGCAAACTCGTTGACCTGAATTCCGCTGAGTTTGGCAGTAATAAAATGCCCCAGCTCGTGAACGAATATAAGGATACTAAAAACTAACAGCGCGGCGATGACGGTGATCAATCCACTCATTTCGAACCTCTGTTGCGATAAAATTGGCGGGCGTATTCCCGCCCGGCGGCGTCGGCTTCCAGCACCGAGGCAAGGGTGATTTCCCGGGGAAGGTTCAGCTCCTCCAATGCTCCCTGCACCAGCTCCCCAATTTCCAGGAAGGTAATCTTCCCCTCCAAAAAGAGGGCCACCGCCCCTTCGTTGGCGCCATTGACCGCCGCCGGATACAGCCCGCCCTTGCGGGCCGCCGCCTCGCAGGCAGCAAGACAGGTAAAGGTGCTGCGGTCCGGGGTGGCAAAGGTGAGAGCACCGATTTGAGCAAGATTTAAGGGGGGCACGCCCCGCACCGGATACCGGCGGGGATAGGTCAGAGCATACTGAATGGCGGTCCGCATGTCCGGCACCCCCATTTGGGCGATCAGACTGCCGTCGGCAAAGAACACCCCTGAATGGACGATGCTCTGCCGCTGAATCACCACTTCAATTTGGTCGGGAGCAAGGTCGAACAGCCACATGGCCTCGATGAATTCCAAGCCTTTGTTCATCAAGGTGGCGCTGTCCACCGTGACTTTGGCTCCCATGGACCAGTTGGGGTGCCTGAGAGCGTCGGCGGCGGTGACCGCCTTCAGCTCCTCCCGGCTTTTTCCGAAGAAGGGGCCGCCTGAGGCGGTGAGCAGAATTTTGGCCACGTCCCGGCGCTCCCCTCCGTGGAGGCATTGGAAGATGGCGCTGTGCTCGCTGTCCACCGGGATGATCCGTGCTCCGTGCTCCCGAGCCATTTGGGTGACCAGCGCACCCGCCGACACCAAAGGCTCTTTGTTGGCAAGAGCAATGGTTTTGCCGGCTTTGGCGGCCGCCAGCACGGGAGCAAGGCCCGCCATTCCCACAATGGCGCCCACGACTGACTGAGCTTGGGGCAGGGTGGCGGCTTCCTCCAAAGCCTGGGGGCCGGCCTTTACCTGAACCGGGGTATCGGCCAGCGCCACTTTGAGGGAAGACGCCAGGGACTCCTCCGCCACCACCACCAGTTGGGGCAAAAACTCACGAGCCTGTTTTTCCAAAAGCTGTAGATTGGAATGAGCAGTGAGGGCAACCGGACGAATCCCAAGGTTGCGGCAGACGTCCAGCGTCTGGCGGCCGATGGACCCGGTGGAGCCCAGCACCGATATGGCAATTTCCGAAAATTCCGACAATGGTTGCATTCCTTTCGTACCTTCGCCTTTTACAAGGCCTTACTTGGAGTGTATGAATCGAATTGCGCAATTATGTAAAGCCCCTGAGATTCCTCTCAGGGAGCCCGTTTGCTATAGAAAGGTAAACAGTTCGATGTGGCGGACGGTGGCGTACACGGCGGGAAGGGTGAACATCAGGCTGTCGAACCGGTCCAGAATGCCGCCGTGGCCCGGCATGATGTTGCTGTAATCCTTGACGCCGTATTCCCGCTTGATGGTGGAAGCGGACAAATCCCCCAGCATGCCGATGACGGAATAAACGGGGGTCAGAACAGCCAGCAGCGGGTAGTTGATCTGCACCGCAATTCCCCTATTGGCCAAAAGGGAAGTATAGCCCACCCCTAATAACAGAATGAGGAGGGTGGAGGATACCAGTCCGCCGACGGAGCCTTCCACCGTTTTCTTGGGGCTGACTTTGGGGGCCAGCTTGTGCTTGCCGAAGAAGGTGCCTACAAAATAGGCACCGGTGTCCGAAAGCCAGGCGGCGCCCATGGCGATGAGCAGGTAAAACCCGCCTTTGACCACGCCGTGGTCGTCCCGGATGTGGATGGCGCAGGAAAAAAACAGGGGGATGAGGGTGCTGAACAAAAAGGACATGGCCAGGTGCTCAATCTTCATGGCGCCGAAGTTTTTGATGAGCAGAATGAAGTACCCCAAAATGATGAGAAACAGAATCGGGATGATGTATCGCCACAAATAATGGGTTCGCAAAAAGGTCAGAACCAAAACCTGTATGACGGTGAGGACGGTCAACCCCTTAAACCGCAGCAAATTGGTGGCGGAAAGCAGCTCGTACACGGCGAGGATGGAAATCAAACCCACCACGGCGTTGAGGAGCAAAGTGTTTAAAAACATCAGCACTACCGTCAGAATGCAAAGGAGCACCATGGCAGTGAGAATTCTGACCTTCAAGCAGATACCCCTTTCTTGTGGAGCAAAGGTTCCGTCGCAAGCATGACCCGCATACCGTCCCCCGGCGGACGACGGCGCGGGGGGCCATTTTGAATATATTCGACGGTCATGGCAAAATGCCACCCATTCGCCGCTCCCGGCGGGAATATTCCTCCAAGGCGGCGTCAAAATCCGCCGGCGTAAAGTCCGGCCAAAGGGTGGGGGTAAAGTAAAACTCTGCGTAAGCCCCCTGCCACAGTAGGAAATTGGAAACGCGCTGCTCGCCGCCGGTGCGGATAATCAAATCCACATCCGGTTGTCCTGCGGTGTAAAGGCAGCGTTCCACCAGGCTATGGTCCACTTCCTGTGGGGAAATGGAGCCCGCCTGCGCCATGGCGGCAATTTGGCGGGCGGCGTGCACCAGTTCGTCCCGCCCTCCGTAGCTTAAGCCAATGTTGAGGTGGATGCCGGTGTTGTGGCGGCTGCCCTCCTCCAATTTGGCGATCATCTCCACCAAATCGACGTCCAGACGGGACTTATCCCCGATGACCGACACGGCGACGTTTTCCTTCCGGTATTTGTCGGCGTCCCGCAGATAGCTGCGCAGCAAGTTCATGATGCCGCCCACTTCCTCGGGAGGACGGTTCCAGTTTTCGGTGGAAAACGCGTAGACGGTCAGGTAGGGAATGCCCCGCTTCTGGGCGTGGCGGACAATCTGGCCGAACACTTCGGCTCCCTTTTGGTGGCCCCGGTTGCGGGAAAGTCCCCGGGCGGTGGCCCAGCGCCCGTTTCCATCCATAATGATGCCCACGTGGTTGGGCAGAGCTTGCGGTTGTGTCATGGCTGGTCCTATCCGGGCAAAGGCAAGGGGAAGCCAACGGTAGCCAAAATAAGGTTACCTGCGGCTTCCCGCAAATTCTGCCCTTTATCCGTTATTATATTTCAAGGATTTCTTTTTCCTTGGCGGCGGCAATTTTATCGATTTCTTTGGAGTAATTGTCGGTTAAGGTTTGAATTTCCTTTTCCAGCATCTTCTGGTCGTCTTCGGTGATTTCGCCGGCCTTCTTTTGAGCCTTGGCCCTTTCGTTGGCGTCTCTGCGAATGGAGCGGATGGCGACCTTGGCTTCTTCGGCAATGCCCTTGGCCTGCTTGCACAGCTCCCTGCGCCGCTCCTCGGTGGGTTGCGGGAAGACGATGCGGATGACGCTCCCGTCGTTGGTGGGGTTGATGCCCAAATCCGACTTTTGAATGGCCTTTTCGATGGCGTTTAAAGCGGATTTATCCCAGGGCTGAATCACCAGAATGCGAGCTTCGGCTACAGAAATGGCTGCCAGCTGCTGAATGGGAGTGGGGGTTCCGTAATAATCCACGTGAATTTTTTCCAGCAGGGCAGGATTGGCCCGTCCTGCGCGAATGGCCGCAAGGTCGGCCTGCAATACGCTAACCGTTTTCTTCATTTTTTCTTCTGTAACCTTCAACAAGTCATCCATAAACTGTGTTACGCCTCCTTTACAATTGTGCCGATTGGCTCTCCGTTCAACGCACGGACAATATTTTGAGGATCTTTTAGACTGAACACCTGAATGGGAATGCCGTTTTCCCGGCAGATGGAGGCGGCGGTGGAATCCATCACGCCCAAATCCTCCGAAAGGATGCGGGAATAGCTGACCTGGTCAAACTTGACCGCGTCCGGATAGCGGGATGGATCCTTATCGTACACACCGTCCACCACCGATGCCTTGAAGATGACGTCCGCGTCAATTTCCGCCGCCCGCAGGGCGGCCGCCGTATCGGTAGAAAAGAAGGGGTTACCGGTACCACATCCAAAGATGACCACACGGCCCTTTTCCATATGCCGAATCGCACGGTTGCGTATGTACGGTTCGGCGATTTGCTGCATGGTGATGGCGGTTTGCACCCGTACCGTCACTCCCAACGCTTCGAGGCAGTCGGCCAAAGCAAGGGAGTTCATCACGGTGGCCAACATTCCCATGTGGTCGGCGCGGGTGCGGTCCATTTTGCCGGCATCCCGGCCTCGCCAAAAGTTGCCGCCTCCCACTACAATTGCTACCTGGGCTCCCAGGTCGACACATTCCTTTACACTCTGGCAGATGTTGCGAATCGCCTCGTAATCCAGTCCAAAGCGTCCGTTCCCTGCCATGGCTTCCCCGCTGAGTTTCAACAGAACTCTGCGATATATTACCGGCATAGCCAAACCTCCTGTTTCAACCGTATGGACTATCCTTCATTTTACATGAATTGACAGAGCTTGTAAAGTATGTCGGAGCATCAAAAAGCCGCGGGTGTCCGGAAACTTTTCAAATCAAAATGGAGGCCAAAGGGCACGGAAAAGGCAATTCCTTGCTCCTAAAAAACCTTTTGAAAAGTATGGTCCGGCTCTTCCTATACTAAACAACAAAACCATTCGTTTTCACAAGAAGTGACCGTTAAACATGCGCCGAAAACTTCTGCGGCAAGTTCTTCGGCAGGAGGCTGGTCCGGGAAGGGCAAAACAGGGGGGGAATATGTAAAAATACTACAAAAAGCAGCGGTTCAATTGTAATTTTGCCGCAGTTCCTATATAATAATATCATTCTTTCTTGAATTCCTCATGGACTCATTTTCCATCGATTGCCTGCGAGGCTGCATCACAAACCCTAAGGAAGGGGGATTTCATGGGCTCTTTGGGAGCACTGTTGTGGCTGCTTCTGGCCGCCGTCCTTATCGTTGTGGAAAGCGCCACGGTGGAGCTGGTCTGCATCTGGTTTGCGGTCGGCGCTTTGCTGGCCGCCATCGCCACCTACCTGGGGGCCGCCTTTTGGCTCCAACTGCTAATTTG
>JAKPGH010000097.1 GCA_029550985.1 Bacillota bacterium | reverse complement strand
GGAGGGTGAGCAAAAAAGCCAGCCCCTTGGAAAAGTAGACGCTGTATTCCGGCCGGTAGGGGAGCTGGTTGACGGCAAACCGGTACAGCTCCTGCACAAGGGCGGAAAGCTCGGTCCACCAGGCGGCTTCAAAATCCTGGCGGTAGAGGGAAAAGACGGCTCCCCCGGCAAAGAGAAGCGCAAGCCCCAAGCCGGAAAGAAAAGTCCACTTGTTCCAAAACAGCAAGCTCCAAACCGCCGAACACAAAAAGCAAAGGCGCAGCAGGAACGCGCCGTCCACCTCCAGGATGGTGGCGGAGAGGATGACCCAGGACAGGGCATAGGCGTATACCGCCCCTATGAGAAAGCGGAACAGAGTGTCTGACAGCTTGTTGCGCAGCGACAAAGGGGTACCCCCAAACCAAAATGGATTATAGCGATGCCGGCGGCATTTCCTCCTCCGGCTCCAAAACCACTGGATGAACCTTGGCGCCGTAGGCCTTCAGGCTTTCCAGCAGGTATTCCTTTTCCTCCGTTAAGGGCAGAGCGGGGGAGGAAAAGACATAAAGGGTTAAGTTGTGGTCAAAGGAAATCAGCTCTTTGAGCGCATCGTGGACTTCCTGATCCAGCAGAGCCAGAAAGACAATTAAATTGTAGGGCCCCGATATTTCGGAAACCACGGGGACCACCGACTCCTTTTCCCCAAAGGGGATGGCGGCCAGCAGCTCAAACACCTGGGCAGCGTCGTCCCCCGGGTTGAGGGTGAACTGGTTGCCGTCCTTTCTGCCGTAAATCAAATCGGCGGAAAGGCTGCCCCTCACACAGTAGTCGGCGGCGGCAGCCAGATAGCCCACCATGGCGTCCTCCAACGCGGCGGCGTCCATGGGGGAAAGGGGCAAAGCCCGGGTATCCAGCAGCAGAATGAGACGGTCGGGCTCGTAGGCGTTGAAGTTTTTTACCATCAACTCCCCCCGCTTGGCGGAAAGCTTCCAGTGCACCTTTCGCAGGGAGTCGGAGGTGACGTATTTCCGCACGTCCGCCACCGAGCTGTAGTCCTCCTGAAAGGGGTCGGTGAACATGGCGGTTTTTTGCGGCCCGCCCTGCAGCATCAGCAAAAAGTTTTCGTCGCTTTTGGGATACACCTTCACCGACAGGGCGGCCCTGGGGCGGATGGTTTTGCGAAAAAGCCCTAGAAAATCCACCACCACCAGCTTTTCCACCCCTAAGTCGTAAACGCCACGGTAGGGAAAGGTTAAGTGGTATTCCCGCTGCAGTTTTCCCCGCGGCAGAAGGGGGAAGAAGAGCTGACTTTCCCCGTAGGCGGCAAGCTCGCCGTTTTTGAGCTGGCACATCACCCTGGGATAAAAGAACCATCCCCGGTTTTTAATGTGCAGAGTGTAGGTGACGGTTTCTCCTTTAAAGATGACGTTCTGCTCCAAACTTTGGTCCACCGCAATGGAGGCGGGAACTAAAAGGATGGTGGCCAGAGCGAGAAGGAACAAAAGCAGCAGGGAATAACACAGGGTAAAGCCCAGGGAGCCGTCGCCGTACCCCAACGCCAGAAGCAGGGAAAAAATCAGGGAAAAGGCGTACAGTAAACGAGATTGTATCATGCAGGTGCACCTTTCATCCCGGTCGGTTGGTTTTCCAAAGAAGTTTCCCAGACGGCGAATGCCCGCACAGGGGAGGCCTCCAGCCCCCGCAGCTTCAAAGGGGCGGCGCAGAGAGTCACCTGAGCGGGCAGCCCGGTCAAATCGGCGAGGGTTTCCAGCAGAATCACATCGGCCTGCAAAAAGATGTCGTGTACCTCCCGATGGAGGGCGGCGTGAACCGAGGGCGTTTCCATCCCCACCAACGCGACCCCTTGCTCCACCAGCCAGCGGGCGGCCTCGGGGGAGATGCCGGGATGCTCCTCGTAAAAGCCGGGGGTCTGATACCGTTTCGACCAGCCGGTTCGCAGCAGCAAACCGGGGCAAGATTTAATAAGGTCTTTCTGGGGCAGCAGGTCGGCGACCTCCAAATCCCGCAGGGCGGGGGCGTCCAGCACGGCGCAGGGCAGCACAAACCGCTCCAGGGGAGCTTTATCCACCGACGGAGTTCCCGCTATCCGGTGGAGGGGCATATCGATGTGGGTGCCGCTGTGGGCGGACAGCGAAAACTCGGAAGTAAAATATCCGTAGCCGGAATAGGAGCGGAAGGTCACCGGAGGGTCGCCGGGGTACACTTCCATGCCGGCAGACAGGGGTTGGGTCAAGTCCTTTATCTTTAACATGTCATCACCAGCCCTTGGGCAGCACCGGGGCGGAAACTTCCCGCAGCGCCATGGCTACAATGTCCTGCTGGGTGATTTTCTTCAGCTTGCCCTCCTGCCGCAGGACAATGCGGTGGGACAGCACATGGGGCGCCATTTGGATGACGTCGTCGGGCAGTACAAACTCCCGGTGGTTGTAGAGAGCCCACGCCTGGGACGCCTTGTAAAGGGCGATGGAGGCGCGGGGGCTGGCTCCCAAAGACACGTAAGGATTTTCCCGGGTGTGTCGGACCAGGCGAATGATGTAGTCCACCACCCGGCTGTCCACATGCACCTGCTCCACCAATTGCTGTACCATGACAATGTCCGACCCCGAAGCCACCGGCGTCAAGGTTTGCAGGGGATTTTCCCGGCCGAAGCGGGTCACCATCCTCGCTTCCTCCGCAGGGCTTGGGTATCCCAGCGAAATCCGCATAAAGAAGCGGTCCATCTGCGCTTCCGGCAGAGGGTAGGTGCCCAGATGCTCCACCGGGTTCTGGGTGGCCAGCACCATAAAGGGGTCCCGGATGCGGTAGGTGGTGCCGTCCACCGTCACCTGCTTTTCCTCCATGGCCTCCAGCAGAGAGCTTTGGGTTTTGGGGGAGGTGCGGTTGATTTCGTCCGCCAGCACAATCTGGCTTAAAATGGCCCCGGGACGGTATTCAAAATCCCCGGTTTTGGGATTGAACACCGAAAAACCGGTGATATCCGCCGGCATGATGTCCGGCGTAAACTGAATCCGCTTAAAGGAGCAGCTCAGGGATTTGGCAAGGGCAAAGGCAAGGCTGGTTTTGCCGACGCCGGGCACGTCCTCGATGAGGATGTGCCCCCGACAGAGCAGGGTGATGAGGGTCAGCTCAATCTCCCGGCGCTTGTCCACAATCACCTTTTCCACATTGGAAATAATTTGTTTGAGCATCAGGTTGTAATCCATAAAATTTTCCTTCCAGCGACAAGAATAGCAATGGTATCTTTCGAATAGGATGCCCGAATTTTCCGGGGTGTATCATTACAGAATCAGACAGGTATGGTGCGTTTTATGCCCGGCAATGATAAATATGAGTCAATGGATTCGTGCGCACAATCCTTCTGTTAAAAGAGTGCCAAAAATGGAAAGGATTGCGGCAGCATCCATTGCTTTTCGCGGTTTATTATACCACCGGCGCCGCAACCTCTCAAGGCAAACCCGGGGGTGAAAAAGGAGGGCGGTTTGCCGCTTTGCTGCGGGGAAATCCACTTGTAAACAATTTATGAAAGCCCTTGACAAACTTTGGGAAACGGTATAAAATGTTCCTAGCACTCAAGGGCTAAGAGTGCTAACGCCTTTAACAATCGCCTGCTGCCGGGCTTTTGACCAGAAAGGGGGGAGCAGCTGGTGAAAGTGAAGTTAAGCGAGCGAAAGAAAGCAATTTTGGCCGCCATTGTGGAAACTTACATCGAAACCGGGGAACCGGTGGGCTCCAAGCTGCTGTCCACCAAGCTGGATTTTCAGGTTTCCCCGGCCACCATCCGCAGCGATATGGCGTGGCTGTTTGAGATGGGCTATTTGGAACAGCCCCATACTTCGGCGGGGCGTGTGCCCAGCCATTTGGGTTTTCGGGAGTACATCGACTCCCTGATGCGTTGCAAGCCTCTGACGCAGGAGGAGCGCCGGGAAATTGACTCGCTCTTTAATGTGCGCAATCCCGACCCCGACAAGCTGCTGGAGGACGCCGCCGAAGCTCTATCCGATTACACCAACTGCGCCACTGTCACCTCCAGCATCACGCCCAAGACGGTGCGAATCCGCCGGGTGGAGATGATTGTAGCGGGACAAAACACAGTGGTGATTGTGATGATTGCCTCCAACGGAGTAATCCGCAATAAAGTTTGCCGGCTGGATTTTCAGGTCACCGACAAGCTGGTGGACTTTTTCAACAAGTTTGCCAACTCCCGTCTGGAAGGTATGAATATTGCCGCTGTCTCCGCCAGTTACATCAATTCCCTCACCGTTGTGCTGGGAGAATACTCCCAAATCTTTACCCCCTTGTTGACGGCGGTTTTTGACCTTTGCAAAGAAATCAACGACGGCCAGTATTACCTGAGCGGCGGAGCCAAGCTGCTGGAATACAGCGAGCTGAAGTCGCTGGTGGGCGAACTTCTGGCGCTGCTGGAAAAACGGGATACCTTGCAGTCTCTCTTTACCCTACAGGGGGATGGTTTCCGGGTGATTATCGGCAAAGAAAACCACTCCATGGAGCTTGCTGATTCCTCGGTGGTGGTGACCCAGTACCGTGTGGGCGGCGAGCCCGCCGGCACCGTGGGGCTCATCGGCCCGGTGCGGATCGATTACGCCAGGATTATTCCACATTTGGAGTACTTTGCCAAGACCCTCGGAGACCTGCTGACCGAAACCTTTGAACTGCACCAATAATATTACAGGAGAGGACAAGGACAAGTGGGAAAGGATACTGAGAACAAAACGCCAATCCAGGAGCAGGAGATTCCTGAGCAGCAAGAGGCCGGAACTTCTGTCCAGCAGGAGGTGGAAACCGCCCCGGAGCAGGAGCCTCCCGCAGAGCAGGAAGCGCAAGAGGCCGCCCCTGCGCAAAAAAGTGAACTGGAACTGCTGCAGGAAAAGTACAACGAGCTTCAGGACCAATACCTGCGGCTGCTGGCTGAATACGACAACTACCGAAAGCGCACCCAAAGGGAAAAGGACGAAATCTACCAGGCGGCCACGGCGGCGGCTCTGCAAAAGATACTCCCCATACAGGACAACTTTGAACGGGCCAGCGCCTTTGCATGCCATACCGAAGAGTTTGCCAAGGGCTACGCCATGATTCAAAAGAGCTTTTCCGAGGTTCTCGCCTCCTTCGGCGTGGAGGCCTTCGGGGCGGTGGGGGAACCCTTTAATCCGGAACTGCACCACGCCGTGATGCATATTGAGGACGAAAGCCTGGGAGAAAACGTCATCGCCCAGGTGCTGCAAAAGGGTTACCGCATGGGAAACCGCATCCTGCGCTA
>JAKPGH010000284.1 GCA_029550985.1 Bacillota bacterium | reverse complement strand
AGGGGCGTGTAAAGCGGCATGGTGTAATACCGGGTACGGGAGCGGGCGATTGCCCAGAACAGCGCAATCAAAAGAAACAGCATCACCAGGATTACCACAAATCCGAGGAAGGCATCGCCCGCGGAATAGTCGTCCTCATATTCCGGGTAGTAGTCCTGTTGGATTTGGTTGGGCTGGGCGGGAGCTGTGCTCTGCTGGGCTTTGGGGGGAGTGTAGGTGGCCAGCATGGGCAGCATGGCGTTGAGTCCCGCCAAAGCCGCCTTGTCGTAATCCACCTGGTCAAAGAGGGGAGGCTCGATGGCATCCTGCACGGGGGTGGCAAGCAGATGGCTACTTGCCACGTAGCCGGGCAGAATATAGTAATTGTCCTGGTCGGGGGAGGGGCCGATGTAAAAAATCATCAGCACCGAGGTTTCTTCCAGGGCGTACTGGGAGAAAATCTCCTCCGCCATTTTTTCCATATCCCGGTCTTCCCGGGTGGTGACCAGATAAACCCCAGTCTGATTTTTGGCATATTGGGTCTGGTTTAGACGGTTGTATTCCTCAATGGTTTGGGAAGAAAGGACTCCTGCTTCGTCCAGCACAAAGAGATGGTCGGTGGGCACTTCGCTTTCCAGGGGCCACTGGCCGCCCAGGCGCTGCACCACCGCCCCATAAATGGACAAAGCGCCGCCGCCATAATCCCCAATCTGGAAGTACGGCTCCAGGTATTCTCCCAGCAGTTGGGCCGCATCTCCGGCGGGGAGGGTGCCTTCCAGCCCCTTTCCCACAATGAGCTGGTAGTCCTGATCCCCGATGGAAAGGAGAATCAGCACCCCGTTGTTCTTTTCCTTGCTGCCAATCTTCCAACTGTTAAAGAGGTCGGTGGCGAACTGGTGAATGTCCTCGGTGCCGGCAAAGTCCACGGTGGCCACCACCACCTGGGCGCCGTTTTGGGCCTCCAGCCTGGCACCATATTCGTTGATGACACTTTCCTGCTCATCGGAGATAACTTCCGCCAAGTCGTTGACATAAAACTGCTCCGAAGGCGCGGGAAGGTTGACCGCCGCTGCCGCAGGCAGCGCAAGGCCGGCCAACAAAAGCACCGCCAGCAACAAGGTGGTCAGGGAGCGAATGGAAGATGTGTTAGACTTTTTCATTCATACAGCTCCAAAGGGCGGACCCCGGTGAGGGGACCGAAGATGTTGGATGGGAACTCACTCAGCACCCGGTTGAACCGGGCGGCCGCCGGATTGTAGTCGTTGGCGTCCAACAATCCGAGGGTGTTGGCCAGGTTGACCAGCGTTTTTTGCAGCAGGGTTCTGTCCTGTTGGTTTAAATCCATGGCTTCCAGGGTGGCGGCCAGAAGCCTTGCGGCAGTTGTCAGCTCCTGGGCTGCCCGGAAGCTTTCCTTCGGGGTGGTGGCGTCCAGAAGTTTCACCCGCCGGTCTAAAACGGCAAGGATAGCCTCGTCGTTTTCCGGCATGTAGTTCCTGGCCAGCACCACCAAATTGTAGCTTTGGGCGGCAAGCTCCCGCAAATCGTGGGAAATACCTATGCCGCTGCCGTCGCCGCCCAACAAAAACACGTCTTCGGTCTGGCGGCGCAGCTGCCGCAGGCTGGTACCCGCCCCCACCAGGCAGGAGCAGGCAATCATCAGCAGACAAAGCAGCAGCGCCACTGGCTTGTTGCGCAATATTTCCATAGCTATCCTCTACCAATCGAAATGCCGTTACGCCGGTGTGCCGCGGGTGGTGTCCCGCACCTCCAGCAACTTGGCCTTGAGCTGTTCCTCGATGCGGGAAAGCTCGACTTCGGCGGCCTGGCGCTTGGCCCTGCCTTCCTGCTGAATCTTCAGCACCTCGTCCAGGGTTTGAATTAAAGATTCGTTGGTGTGCTTGAGGGTTTCGATGTCCACAATGCCCCGCTCGCTTTCCCGGGCGGCTTCGACGGTGCTGGTCTTGAGGGTGTCGGCGTTCTTCCGCAACAGCTGGTTGGTGATGTCGGTCACTGCCCGCTGGGCTTCGATGGCGCTCTTGGAGTGGGCAAGGCCCAAAGCCAGCACCATCTGGTTCTTCCACAGAGGGATGGTGTTGACCAGAGAGGACTGAATCTTTTCCACCATCATGGAGTTGTTGGACTGCACCAGCCGGATTTGAGGCCCCATCTGGATGCAGATGTTCCGGGTCAGCTCCAAATCGTGGAGTTTTTTCTCAAAGCGGTTGCACATATCCGCCAGGTAGTTGGCGGCCTGAGCGTCCTGGGGAAGGCCAGACTGCTTTGCCTTTTCCTGCAAAGCCGGCAGCTCGGTGGAAAGCACCTGCTCCAGCTTTTGCTTGCCTGCCAGGATATACATGGTCAGCTCTTTGTAGTAGGCCAGGTTCATCTCGTACATTTTGTCCAGCATGGCCACGTCTTTGAGGAGGGTGATTTTGTGGTTCTCCAACACCTCGCAGATTTTGTCCACGTTTTTTTCCACGCTGTTGTACTTGACCTTCATCTGGCCGATGGAGTCCCCGGCTTTTTTAAACAGGCCAAAGATGCCTTTTTTCTCCTCCTGGGGGTTAAAGCCTTTCAGCTCGTTGACCAGGTCGGCGATGAGGTTTCCCACCTCGTCCAAATCCTTGGTGCGGACATTGGCCAGCGCCTGCTCCGAAAACTGGGAGATTTTCGTCTGGGCGGCGCTGCCGTACTGCAAAATCTGATTAGAATCGGTCAGGTTGATTTTTTGGGCAAACTCCCGCACCACCGCCTTCTCCTGCTCCGTCAGGCTGGAATCATCCAAAGGCTTGGGGACGGGAGTCTGTGTCGGCACCTCAAGGGAAAGTTCGGGAGCCGCAGGCGCTTCGGGAATATCGGGGGTAAGGGTAAGGCTGGGAACGAATTCGTCTTGTGGCATGGCTGTTCCACCTTCCTGTTAATTTGTCATAGCCTTAGTATGCTCATTTTCGGATGATTTGCTCGGACAAGGGCGCGTCCTGTTTTTTGACATAAATGTAATAGACGGTATGTCCCCACATACAGGGGGAGTTGCTGCGCACCGTACGGGTGCGGAAACGAATCCCCGCATCGCGCAGGCGGATGCACCAGCGGAAAAATTCCTCGGGGGAAGAGCCGGAAAAAGCCTCCTGCCAGCGCCAAAGAAAAGGGGACACCGCTTTTGGTTCACGGTTCAAGACTTGCTTTTCCACTTTGCTCTGCAGCATGAACAAATGCAACCTTTTCATTTTGCTCCCCGCATTATTTAAAGTCGTCATGGATTTTGCCCAAATCGTCGGAACGAAGCAGGCTTTCCATCACTTGTAATTCAACGGCGATGTTCAGCGCCTTATCCTGGAACAAAGCATCCAACTGTCGTCGAAATGCGTCCACCACAAATCCTATTTTCCCCTCCACCTGCGCCATGGCGTCGGTGATGTTCTTTCCCTTTACCGGCTGGCGGGAAAGCTCCTCGTAGTGCTCCAGCAACTCCACGGTGGTGGGCAGGGTATAGTTGAAGAACTGGCGCATCTGCCCGATGCTCTGAGGGCTTTTCCGCAACTGCTCCACAATCTGCTGGGTGATGGAGAGAATTTCCCTGACCGGGGCGTCCAGCTTGCCGTCGATGGAACGGTCCAGCCGACGCAGGTTGGCAAGATGCTCCTGAACTCCTTTGAGCAGTTCGTCCAGGGCGGCGTTGCCGGTGGGCTGCTCCCACAGGGCGGGCACCACCTTTTCCCGGATGACAATGTCCTCCGGCGCCCGCCAGGCGACGGTAAAGTAGGCGATGAGGGATAAAATCGCCGCCAGCACATAATCGGTGAAGTGCAGCAAGGGGAAGAAAATGGCGTACACCACCCACGCAAACCCCAGGGCGTAAATGGGAGCCGCCGATTTGCGGTGCTCCTCTTGCAGAACGACGTCAGAGGCCGGCGCTTGCCTGGACTGGGCGGTTCCCCGGGCTTCATACACCAGCTCCCCGCGAATCAGGTCCGCGTACATCCGCTGCACCATGCCCTGCCGCTGCATTTCCCGGACGTCCCGCACCAAAGAGGAAAGCCCCACCCCCATGCTCTGCGCTGCCTGAGCCAAAGGAATGCGGCCGCCGTGGTCAAAGAGGCTTTCCAGCAGGGGCACTTTGGTTCGCAGACGGTGCAGCCGGAGCCCTTTGGCCAGTTTTGCCGCTCCCAGATAGAACAGCACCGCCATCAGCAGCCGCGCCACCCATTGGCCCGGCGAAAGGGGCAAGGGCTGGCTGCGCCAGCTTGTCAGCATCAGCAGAGAAAACAGGACGAGGGCAACCCCCGCTACGGTGTTGCCCGTTCCACCAATTTTTAATTTTTTCTTTTCGGCTGCCGCCATAGCCGTTCCCCCAAATTGAACAAAAAAGTCCAATATTTCTTTGAATCTAATCTCCAGTTTAGCAAACAGGGCAGAGGGAGTCAACAAACATTTCGTGAACGAACCGTGTACGAACGCTGTATTTTCGCGGGTTGACCGCAAGCGTCCCCCTTTCGGGTGGGGAGAAGGGATATTCTCCGCCGCTACGGGCATATAGATGAAAACAGCACGCCGCTGTTATTCTTCCTTTTCCAAGGCGGCCCGGTATAGCTCCCCTTTGGGGTGGCCGGTTCTGCGGGCCGCTTCCCGGGCCGCGGCGGACAGGGACATCCCCTCGCCGCAAAGCTGCTGCACCAGGGCAAGGGCTTCCTTTCGGGAAACCTGCGATTCCTTTTTGGGAGGCGCTCCCTCCACCACCAGCACAAATTCTCCCCGGGGCGGATGCTCCTCGTAATACGCCACCGCCTGGGCTAAGGTAGTGCGGTGGACCTCCTCGTACACCTTGGTCAGTTCCCGGCAGAGGGCGATTTTCCGGTCGCCCAGCACCCGCAGCAAGTCTTTTAAGGTAGAGGGCAGCTTGTGAGGCGCCTCATAAAACACCATGGTCCGCGGCTCCTCTTTGAGGGACGCCAAATGCTCCTCCCGACTGCCTTTTTTGACGCTCAAAAAGCCTTCGAAGGTAAAGCGCCCCACCGAAAGTCCCGAAAGGGCCAAAGCCGTCATGGCGGCGGTGGGGCCGGGCACCGATTGGACCGGGATGCCTTGCTGGGCGCAAAGGCGAACCAGCTCTTCTCCGGGGTCGGAGATGCAGGGCATGCCGGCGTCGCTGCACAGGGCGCAGCTTTCGCCGTTTTGCAGCCGCTCCAAAATTTGAGGTCCCCGCTGCCGCTGGTTGTGTTCGTGGTAGCTGACCAGCTCCTTTTTGATTCCTAAATGGGAGAGAAGCTTGAGGGTGACCCGGGTGTCCTCCGCCGCGATAAAGTCCACCTTCTCCAAGGTTTCCGCCGCCCGGGGGCTTAAGTCCCCCAAATTCCCGATGGGAGTCCCCACCAAATACAAGGTCCCGGCCATGGCACCCTTCCTTTCACCTGTAGCATAGTTACGTCTATTCAAGCCCCGTTGAGAGGCCCATCAGTTCCTTATATTCTTCGCTTTCCTTGCCATCTTCCCGCAAAAGAAACGGTTTTTCCACCTGCAAAAAGGGCTTGGAGCCCAATCGTCCCTCGCAGAGAAAGAGCCAGGGCGCGGTGTCCGCCCGCTCCTGCACAAAGCGCAGCCGCTTGGGCTCGATGCGGTGGCGGCGCATGGCCTCCAGCAGGTCGGGAAGCCGCTCCGGCAGCTGACAGACGCAAAAACGCCCTCCGTACCGCAGCAGTCGGGCCGCGGCGGCGCAAACCTCGTCCAACGTGCAGAAAGATTCATGGCGGGCTATCCGGTCGCTTTCCGACCGGCTGACCACGCCGGCGCCCATCCGCCGGTAGGGGGGATTGCAGGTGACCAGATGAAAGCCTCCGGGGGCAAGGGGCTCCGGCAGCTCGTTGGGATAACGCAAATCCCCCAGCGCCGGAAGAAACGCCTTTTCCAGGCCTGAGCGCCGGGCGGATTCCCGGGCTAAAAAGACAGCCTCCTCCTGAATATCCAACCCGGCCGCCCACCGGGGGGCCTGCTCCCGGTTGCGGAACCACAAAAGGGGGATAATTCCGCAGCCGGTGCCCAAATCGCAGGCAATTTCGTGCCGGCGGGGAGAGGCGAAGCGGGAAAGGAGAAGAGCGTCGATTCCAAAGGTGTGGCGTTGGGAAACGCAGCAGAACACGCCGCCTCCCAAATCCTCCACCCGGGCAATTTCATAGGAAAGCATGGTCCATCATCCCAAGCGAAACGTAATGGCCGAAAGTGCCGGCAGCCCCGAAAAACAGAAAAATTTTGCTTTCTTTTTTCGAACTATATTTTTTACCATCCCTATTATACTAAACCCCTTTTGCAATCACAAGAGCGGTAAACAAGCCAAAAATTCTTGCCGGTTTATTTACAGAAAGGTCACAATATAGCCGAACCTTTGCTTGAAATACCACCGGATTTGGGGTAAAATAGAATTAAACAGCGGCGGCTTCTTGGATGAATTTTTGGCTATTTTACCATATCAACTTTACCTCTACGGAAAGGAAGTCGGACATGTCCCTCGCACTGAACACTTCTTATTTGAGAGATTTTGTCTCTCCCGCCGAGCTGGAGGCCCTGGAACCCTATGTGGAAACAGCCCACCGGCTGCTTCACAGCCGCTCGGGGCAGGGCAGCGAATTTTTGGGCTGGCTGGAATTGGGACAAAACCGCTGTTTGGAAGAACTGGCCCGCATCCAGGCGGCGGCCAGACAAATTCAAAAGGACAGTCAGGTGCTGGTGGTCATCGGCATCGGCGGCAGCTATTTGGGGGCGCGGGCCGCTTTGGATTTTCTGCGCTCGCCCAACTACAACGCCCTGCCCAAAGACACTCCCGACATTCTCTTTGCGGGCAACTCCTTAAGCCCCGACGCTTTGAACGAAACGTTGGAACTCTGCAAGGGAAAGGATATTTCCCTCAACGTGGTGTCCAAATCCGGCACCACCATAGAGCCGGCTCTGGCCTTCCGGGTATTCCGAGACCTGGTGGAAAAGAAATACGGCAAGGAAGGCGCCCGCAAGCGGATTTACTGCACCACCGACAAGGCAAAGGGCAACCTGAAATCCCTAGCCGACCGGGAAGGCTACCAGTGCTTTGTCATTCCCGACGACGTGGGCGGGCGCTATTCGGTTTTGACGCCGGTGGGGCTGCTTCCCATCGCCGTGGCGGGCTGCGATTTGCAGGCTTTGCTGGACGGCTGCGCCGCCGCCGAGCGGGCTTACGCAAACCCCAAACTTTCCCAAAACGATGCCTACCGCTACGCCGCCATCCGCAATATTCTGGCCCGGAAGGGCAAGGTCAGCGAGGTGCTGGTCAGCTACGAGCCCGCCTTTGTCATGCTGGGCGAATGGTACAAGCAGCTCTTTGGGGAAAGCGAAGGGAAGGACGGCAAGGGGCTTTACCCCACCTCCATGTGTTTTTCCACCGACCTTCACTCCCTCGGCCAATATGTGCAGGACGGCAGCCCCATTCTCTTTGAGACGGTGCTGGCCCTCAAGCGCAACCGGCGGGACTTCTATCTGGAGCCGGAGGCGGAGGACTTCGACGGGCTCAACTTCGCGGCGGGACAGAATTTGAGCGCCGTCAACCACAAGGCCTTCATGGGCACCCTGCTGGCCCACGTCCAGGGGGGAGTTCCCAATCTGGTGGTGGAAATCGAGGATAGAAGCGAGTACACCTTTGGATATCTGGTTCATTTCTTTGAAAAGGCCTGCGCCATGAGCGGCTACCTGCTGGGGGTCAACCCCTTCGACCAGCCGGGGGTGCAAAATTATAAAACCAACATGTTCGCCCTTTTGGGCAAGCCGGGCTTTGAAGAGCAGCGAAAGCAACTGGAGCAGCTTTTATCCGACCTTTAAACTTGGCATTTGCGGTTAGGGGCAGTGTGTTTCGCTTCAAACCGTTTAGGCACTTTTCTACCGCAAAACGATAACACAGGAAAAGGATGATTCGCATGGTAAAATTAATTGTGGGCAGCAGAGGTACTGGAAAAACCAAAAAACTCATCGAGCAGGTACAGCAGGCAGCCAAGGTTTCCAAGGGACACGTAGTCTGCATCGAAAAAGGCGATTCCCTGCGCTTTGACCTAAGCTACCACATCCGCCTGATTGACATTGAGGAATACGGCGTCAAAGGCCCCGAGGCCTACTACGGCTTCATCGCGGGACTGCTGGCCGGAAACTACGACATTACCGAAATTTTCGGCGACGCCACCTTTAAGATTCTTTGCGGCAAGGACTGCAAAGACATGGAAGTTCTGGCGGACTTTGTCCAGCGGCTCAACTCCTTGACCCAGAACAACGACGTTACCATCACCCTGACCGTCTCCTGCGCCCCTGAGGAGATTCCCGAGCGAATCCGGGAATTTATGCAATAAAGTGCCTGCCATTTGGGGGAAGAACAAAGGCACGGGCATTTCCGCAACGGGGACAGCCTTTGCCTCTGGTTCATGGCGGCTTGAATGAGCAAAGCTCCTACTTTCCCGCAGGCCAATGGGAAACATCGAGCAGGGACGGCGTTTGCCGTCCCTGTTTTCTGCGGACTTGGAAAAACACACTGCCCGCCGCGCGCATCCGAAAAACTTCTCGGCTCAAAGTACTCCAAGGCTTGAGAATCCTGCCAAAATAATGTATCATCAAAACATATCCTCCGGGATATTCGATTTGGGACAGGGCATTCTGATAACAAATGCCCTCCCTTATGTTTGGATTTGGGAGTGGAACGGTGAAACAGGATATTGCCCGACTGTTTTTGGCGCAGGGAATCGAAAGGGTAGGGGTCTGCGCCCTCCAGGACCTGCCCCAATTGATGGAATGCCGCGCCAAAAGCCGAATGCCCTCCCGGGCCCAAAGCGTCATTGTCTGCCTGTTGCCCTACTACCCCGGAGAGTACCCCGAGCGCAACGTGGCCCGCTACGCCCTCTGCGACGATTACCACCCCGCCGCCTTGGGGCTGCTGGAGCGGGTTTGCGCCGATTTGGGGCAGGCTTTTCCCGGACATGCCTTCGTCCCCTTTGTGGACAATTCCCCCATCCCCGAGGTGCGGGCCGCCGCTTTGGCGGGACTGGGCAGAAAAGGCCGCCACGGGATGCTGATTGCCCCCACCTACGGCTGCCATGTGTTTATCGGCAGCGTGGTCACCGACCTTGCCCTGGAGCCGGACCGGCCCGTAACCGAAAGCTGCGGCTCCTGCCGCGCCTGCCTGGACGCCTGCCCTTCCGGCGCTTTGTCGGAACAGGGCTTTGTGAAGGAGCGCTGCCGCTCCTTTCTCACCCAGAAAAGGGGAGGGCTGGAGCCCTGGCAGGAGGAAGAAATCCGCCGGGGCGGCATGGTGTGGGGCTGCGACGTCTGTCTGGACGCCTGCCCCTGCAAGGGAAAGACGCTTTCCCCCCTGGAGGAGATGCGGAAAAACCCGCTGCCCATCCTCACGAGAGAAAACCTGGCCCAGGCCCTTGCCGTCAAGGCCTACGCCTATCGGGGGGAGAAAGTGCTGCTGCGCAATCTTAAGCTCATCGAACAAGGGAAATGACATCACCCACACCATAGATTATTATCCTGTACAGGAAGGAAAGAACAACTATGCAAGATACCGTTCGCACCCGGTTTGCTCCCAGCCCCACCGGCTATATGCATGTGGGCAACCTGCGCACCGCCCTCTATGCCTATTTGGTGGCGAAGAAGGCGGGAGGGAAATTTCTGCTTCGAATTGAGGACACCGACCAGGGCCGTCTGGTGGAAGGCGCGGTGGACGTCATTTACGACACCCTGCGGGAAACCGGCCTGCTGTGGGACGAAGGCCCCGATATCGGCGGCCCGGTAGGCCCGTATGTCCAAAGCCAGCGGATGGGGCTATACAAGCAATACGCTCTGGAACTGGTTCAGCGTGGTCACGCCTACTACTGCTTCTGCCAGAAGGACGACTCCGCCCAGACCCACAACCTGGAAAAGGTCGACGTCCCCACCCGGTATGACGGACGGTGCCGCAACCTTTCCCCGGAGGAAGTGCAGGCGAAGCTGGACGCCGGAATGCCCTACGTCATCCGCCAGAAAATGCCCCGGGAAGGGAAGACCACCTTTAAGGACATCGTATACGGCGAAATTACGGTGGACAACTCCGAGCTGGAGGACCAAATTCTGATTAAGAGCGACGGGATGCCCACCTACAACTTCGCCAATGTCATCGACGACCATCTGATGGGCATCACCCACGTCATTCGGGGCAACGAGTACCTCAGCTCCTCCCCCAAATACAACCTGCTGTACCAGGCCTTCGGCTGGGAGGTGCCGGCCTACATCCACTGTGCGCCGGTGATGAAGAACCAGACCGAAAAGCTGAGCAAGCGCCACGGGGACGCCTCCTATCAGGACCTG
>JAKPGH010000283.1 GCA_029550985.1 Bacillota bacterium | reverse complement strand
TCCTTTATCTACACCTCTTTGGAGGGAATGGAAGACTTGTTTTTTGAGCTGTTGCTGGCCACCGAATCGGGCGAAATTTGCAGCCAGCCCTTCCACTATTTTGCGCCGGGTGTGGCGGGTAGCATCAACAACGCCGTTTCCACCGGGCTGAAGATACCGATTATCACTGTGGAAACCTTCCGAAAAGACGATTTGGAAGTGCGGATTCAAAATCACTTGGATGTTGTTCATTTTATCATGGGATACTTGAAGATGGAGTGAGAGTCTTGGCTTGGATGCTGGGGATTCTTAGCGCCCTGTATCTGGCTCTTCTGGTGAAGGAAGCCCGAAAAGCCAAACAAAATCGAGCGGCTCTGTGCCATGTCATTCACGTAAACGGCACGCGGGGCAAATCCTCGGTCACCCGCCTCATTGACAGCGGGCTGCGGGGTGGCGGACTGCGGTGTTTTTGCAAAACCACCGGTACTTTGCCGCGGATTATTGACTGCAGCGGCACGGAGCGGGACCTTCCCCGCAGGGGGCGCCCCAACATTCGGGAACAACTTAAGGTACTGGAGATGGCGGCAAAGGACAAGGCCCAGGTATTGGTGGTGGAGTGTATGGCCGTCAAACCTCAACTCCAATGGATTTCGCAACACCGGATACTTCAGGCGGACTGCGGGGTCATCACCAACGTGCGCTCCGACCACCTGGACGTTATGGGGAAAACGCTGGAGGAAATTGCCCTTTCGATGTCTTCCACCATTCCGAAAAAAGGGCTCTTTTTTACCGCCGACCAGAGGTTTTTCCCTTTCTTCACCCGGCAGTGCAAACAGTTGGACACCGTACCTGCCCTCGTCCTGCCCACAGGCCAAGAGCCGGAACTGGATTTTGGGGAAAACATCGCCCTTGCCCTGGCGGTTTGTAAGTCTTTGGGCGTGGACGAATCGTCGGCCCTTGCCGGCATGCGTCAGCACTACAAACGGGACCCCTATGCCCTTTCCTTTTATGAGCTGGATTCCGGAGCAGTTGCCATCGGGGGATTTTCCATCAACGACCCGGATTCCACTGCATCGGTATACGAAAAGCTAACCAAACGGGATGAATTTGCCGGACACCGGTTGACGCTTCTCATCAACAACCGGCCGGACCGTAGCTTTCGCACCCGGCAGCACGCCCAACTGGCAGCGAAGTTGCAACCAGACCGGGTGTGGGTAGTCGGCGCCGGACGCCGCACCATGGGGCGAAGGATTGCCCGCGCGCTTCCCTCGGCGCAAATCGAAGCTTTCGGCTCGGCTCGGTCCATCCCCCTGGATCGACTGGGAAAAGAAGATTGCCTGTACTGTATCGGCAATCTTGCCAGGGAAGGACTTGCGGTGATGCAACGTTTGGAAAAGGAGGGCAAGCGGCTTGTATTATGAAATTATCGTATTGGGCGTGATGGTGAGCATCCTGTTCAGCGAGCTGACCGGTCTTTCCCCCGCCGGACTCATCGTGCCCGGCTACATAACCCTTTGTTTAAACACCCCCGGGCGGATTGGCTATACTCTGGCCGTGGCGCTGGTCGCATGTTTGCTGGGACGGTTGTTGGACCAGGTGGTTGTGCTCTACGGACGGCGCCGCTTTGCGGTGATGATTTTGCTCGCTTTTGGCATTGACGCGGCGATGATGGCGACGCGGCTCTTCTTTACCCCTCCCAGCCTGATCGGTGTTTTGGTGCCCGGCATCATTGCGCTGGAATTTGACAAGCAAGGGGTTGCCCGCTCTCTGTTGGCTTTGAGCTGCACGGTGGGTATCCTTTGCCTGCTGCTTTTTGCCTCCGGCTATTCGGTGTGGAAACTATGAGAGTGATATCTTATCATCCTTTGCACCTTCGGTGGAGTACAAGGGATTGGCTGCTGCTGTTCACCGCCCTGCTCCTGGCCGCGTTCATCTACGGGATTGGACGGCAAGCGGTGGTTGTGCCGGATTCTTTGTACGACGCAAAATTATCCGCCGCCCGCTCCATGGAACAGTGCATGGAAGCTGTACGAATGCAAAAGGAAGCGCTGGGGCTGGAAATAGACCCCATGGACTATCACAAAACCGGCATGTTGGGGCAGGACTACAGCCCCATCACCACCACTCTCGGCGCTCCCGAAGCTAAACGGACCAGTTCCCATCCAGACATGGCCGCCTTGGTTCTGGACCTTCTGGTACGGGCGGGAGTAGGCCCGGGGGACCGCGTGGGAGCCGTCTTTTCCGGCTCCTTCCCTTCACTGAATCTGGCGGTGCTTGCCGCCTGCCAGGAGCTGAAAGCCGACTGTTACTTTATCGCCTCCATCGGCTCCTCCACCTACGGTGCCAACCAGCCGGAATTTACGTTTCCCGACATGGTGGCGTACCTCATGGAGAATGGGCTGGTTAACGGGCATTGTTTGGCCGTTACCCCCGGTGGCGACCAGGACGTGGGGCTGGAAATGGACCCGCAAGTGTTGGACGGCATTCTTCGGCGAATGGAAGAATACGGTTTTCCCGTCATGCTGCAGCCGGATTACAGTGCCAACTTAAAGATGCGGATGGAGCTGTTGGAAGAAGGGGGCCCTTTGGACTGTTTTGTGAACGTTGGCGGCAACCTGACCTCCATGGGGCGGGGAGACAGCGCCTATTATCTGGGCCAGGGGCTGCTGGCGAGCAAACCCGCTGTCATCTGCCAAAACAGCGGCTTGATTGAACGATATTGTGCTAAAGGCGTACCGGTCATCAACCTGCTGAATCTGAAGAAACTCACGGCCGAATACGGCTTGCCCTACGACCCCTCCACACCACCGATTCCCGGAACCACAGCCATCTACTATCAACTACAATACAACTATTTGCTTTGCTATATTGCTCTTATTTTGGCGGTGGGATTATTGCTGGTATACCGTCTGTGGGGCAAGAGAGAAAAACAGAAGTTATTGCAGCAATGGTTCCACCCGTCATGCGGTGGGTAACCGCATATCCACCTCCAGCATCGAATATCTGCTCAAGTCAAAGCCCCCTGCTGCGATAGCAGGGGGCTTTTGACAATTACATTTTCCGAATAAATGGAGGGAAATAGCGGGCTATTCCGTTTCTTCTTCCTCTTCCTTACCTTCACCCGGCAAAGCGGCATCATCGTCCGTTGGGGTTTCCGCAGAACCGGGTGCAGTAGTTTCCGGTGCGGCGCCGGCTTCATCCGCTGCGTCCGAATCGCTGTAGGAAGAAGTGATGGGTACGGCGCCATTCAGGGTGGTCAGGAAGCTTCTCGCTTGTATGGAAATAGGTACGTTGGTCCAGCTTTCCCCATCCAAGGTGCTGTGGCCCACCATGGAAATCTTCAAATTGAAGCTAATTTTTTTGGTGGTGGGAAGCTGGGGACTGGTTTTCAT
>JAKPGH010000282.1 GCA_029550985.1 Bacillota bacterium | reverse complement strand
GGATTTATGGGGCGGCACCGCCGCCGGTATCAGGTACAGCCTGTCCAACTGTAACCTTCGGATAAACCCGTCGGCCAGCGCCATATGCCCGCAGTGGATGGGGTTGAAACTGCCCCCCAATATGCCGATGTGCTGGGCCACGCTGATGTCTCCTTTCTACCGGGCTCCTGAACCCGCCCCAACCAAGGCGCGCTGCCATTAGGCGCGGGCGGCGGCGCTTCGGCTACTGGGGCAGTTGAATAATGGGATTTTTTTCGTTTCGGCGGTAGAGCACAAAGGTGCGGCCGATAACCTGCACCACTTCCGCATGGACGGTGGCCGCAATTTCCTCGGCTATCTGGCGGGTGTTGGCGGGAGCGGTCTCCAGCACCTTGCCCTTAATCAGTTCCCGGGCGGTCAGGGCGTCGTCGGCCTGTTTGCACAGGTTGGGCGACAGCCCGCTTTTGCCCGCATGGAGGATTATCTCGCAGCCGTTGGCCAATCCCCTTAGATAAGCCCGCTGTTTACTGGTCAGCATGTTTGGTTCCCTCGCTTTCCTGGTAATAGGTTATCAGGGCTTGCTGTAAGGCTTTCAGGGCCTTGCCCCGATGGCTGACGGCGTCCTTTTGTTCCGGGGAAAGCTGATCAAACGAAACGCCGTTATATAAAAACAATGGGTCGTATCCAAACCCGCCGGAACCTTTCGGCTCAAACCCAATCCGGCCCCGGCAAATCCCCTCGGCGGTCAATTCGTCCCCGTTTGGAAAGACGCAGCAGATGGCGCAGACAAACTGGGCGCCCCGCTGCCCTTCCGGCACCTGCTGCAGCGCCTGCAGCAGTTTCTGGTTGTTCTTTTCATCGGTGGCGCCCTCGCCGCTGTACCGGGCGGAACGCACCCCCGGCGCGCCGTCCAGGGCGTCCACCATCAGGCCGGAATCGTCGGCAATGGCGGGATAGCCGCTGAACTGGCAGGCCGACCGGGCTTTCAGCCGGGCGTTTTCCAGAAAGGTTTCGCCGGTCTCCTCCACTTCCGGGAGAGTAATGCCCAGCTCCCTATCGGTCACCGCCCGGATACCTAACGGGGCCAGGATACGGGATAACTCCGCCAGTTTTTTGGGATTATGAGTAGCTATAATAAAAATGTTATCCTTCATTGTCAAACAATCCTCTGGCAAAGATATCCGGGTCAAAAGGCTGCAGGTCGTCTATCCCCTCGCCAACCCCTACAAACTTCACCGGCACGTCCAAATCCTCCCGGATGGCCAGCACCACGCCGCCCCGGGCGGTGCCGTCCAGCTTGGTCAGCACAATGCCGGTAATGCCGGCGGTCTGCTTGAATTCCCGGGCCTGGTTGACGGCGTTCTGGCCGGTGGTGGCGTCCAGCACCAGCAGCACTTCCTTGTCGGCCTCGGGCAGTTCCCGGTCGATGACCCGGCCGATTTTGGCCAGCTCTTCCATCAGATTTTTCTTGTTGTGCAGCCGGCCGGCGGTATCAATCAGCACCACATCGGCTCCCCGGGCTTTGGCGGCGCCAATGGCGTCAAACACCACCGCCGCCGGGTCGGACCTCTGGGCGTGGTGGACAAAGTCGGCCCCCGCCCGGTTG
>JAKPGH010000079.1 GCA_029550985.1 Bacillota bacterium | reverse complement strand
CCTCACCCTTTCGATTTCTCTCCACGCACCGGACGACGAGGCCCGCTCCGCCCTGATGCCGGTCAACCGGAAATACAACATCGAAACGTTGCTGGCTGCCTGCCGGGATTACTTTGCAAAAACCGGGCGGCGGGTGAGCTTTGAATACACTTTAATTCACGAAAAAACGGACCAGGTGCATCAAGCGCGGCGTTTGGCGGCACTGTTAAAAGGAATGAACTGCCATGTCAATTTAATTCCCCTCAACGCCGTGCGGGAGCGGGAACTTTCCCGCAGCACGCCCCGGGCGGTGCGGGAGTTTCAACAGGAGCTGGAAAAGGCGGGGATTACCGTGACGGTGCGCAGAGAGCTGGGCGCCGACGTCATGGCCGCCTGCGGCCAACTTCGCAGGGAAAGTAAAGAATCATCTTCAACATAACCCGACCGCTTTGCGAGCGGTAAGCGGTAATACAGAACCGGCAACCTTTTGGGGGTGGACGTCTTGTTAAGCATATATGCAGGCTCCGATACGGGGCGGGTTCGCAAAACCAATCAGGATTATTATGATTACAAGATCCTGGGGGAGGAGCTTGCCTTTGCCGTCCTGTGCGACGGCATGGGAGGTCAGAACGGAGGCCATGTGGCGGCGGAAAAGGCAACCGGTTTTGTCGCCGAGGCGCTGGCGCGGGACCTTCGTTCCGGCATGACCGAAAGCAGCCTGCGCAATGTCATGCAGTCGGCCATTGCGGGAGCCAATGCTTTGGTCTATGATATTGCCTGCAAGGACGCCAAACTGGCAGGCATGGGCACCACCCTGATTGCCGCCGTCTTTGATGCGGGACATGTGTTTATCGCGTCGGTGGGGGACAGCCGCGCCTATTATATTCCTGCGTCGGGAGAGGAAGTCCAGCTGACCAAGGACCACACTGTGGTGCAGATGCTTTTGGACATTGGAGAAATTGACCGGGAGCAGGCGCAGCGCCATCCCCAGCGCCACTACATCACCCGGGCGGTGGGGGTTGCCTCTACGGTGGAGGCCGACTATTTGGAGCACCCCATGCAGCCGGGGGATATGATTCTGCTTTGCAGCGACGGGCTCTACCACTATGTGGAGGCGGGAAGCCTTGCGGACCTGGTGCGGGAAAGTGTGGCGGCCAAAAGCGTGGACAATTTAATCAACCTGGCCAACCAGGCGGGCGGTGCCGACAACATCTCCGCCGTGGTGATGTGCTGGGAAAGCGGCGATATCGCCGGAACACGGCCCCAACAGTAGGCCGCTGACCGGGGAGGAGAATTAAGTGGATCATAATGCCGACAAGTATCTGGGCAAACGCCTGGAAGGACGATATGAAATACAAGAGCTCATCGGCACCGGAGGCATGGCCAATGTCTACAAGGCCTACGACATCATCGACCAGCGGACGGTGGCGGTCAAAATCCTGCGGGACGAATACCTGACCAACGAGGAGTTCCTCCGGCGCTTTAAAAACGAAAGCAAGGCCATCGCGGTGCTCAGCCACCCCAACATTGTGCGGGTATACGACGTTTCCTTCACCAACCGGGTGCACTCCATCGTCATGGAGTACATCGACGGCATCACCCTGAAGGACTACATCGAAAACCAGGGCATTCTGACCTGGAAAGAAGCCGTCCATTTTACCTTGCAAATTCTGCGGGCGCTGCAGCACGCCCACGAGAAGGGCATTGTCCACCGGGACATCAAGCCCCACAACATCATGCTGCTGCCCAACGGCACCATCAAGGTCACCGACTTCGGCATCGCCCGTTTCGCCCGCAGCGAAGTCAAAACCATCACCGACCGGGCCATCGGCAGCGTCCACTACATCAGCCCGGAACAGGCGATGGGGGACAACACCGACGAAAAATCCGACATCTACTCCGTCGGGGTGATGTTGTTTGAAATGCTGACCGGCAAGCTGCCCTTTGAGGCGGAAACCGCGGTGAGCGTTGCCATTAAGCAGATTCAGTCGCAGGCGGTGCGGCCCACCGAACTCAACCCCAACATTCCCAAAGGGCTGGAGGACATCACCCTGCGGGCCATGCAGAAAAACGCCGCGCTGCGCTATCAAAGCGCCGCCGAAATGATTGAGGACATCGAACGGTTCAAGCAAAACCCCTCCATCCAGTTCGAGTACAAGTACAACAGCGAAAGTCCTCAGGCACAGCGCAAAAAATACCGCCGGGCTATCTCCGAAACCCGGGAAGAGGAGCAGCAGGCTATGGAAGCCAGGCGCAGACGCCGAACCCCTTATCTCCCCATTTTGACTGGAGTGACCTTTGCCTTTGTGTTGGCCTCCATGGCATTTGTGGGACTGATGATCTGGCTGAACAATCCCTTTACCAAGGTACCGGAAATCGAGGTGCCCAATCTGGTGGGCGTCAAATTCGACACCGCCAAGGAACAGTACGCCGACCAATTCGAACTGGTGCAGGAAGCCGTCAGCAACAACGACGAATGGGGCCCCGGCATCATCTTTGAGCAGAGCCCCAAGTCGGGACGCACCATTCGGCAGGGCGGCACCGTAAAAGTAAAAGTGTCCAGCGGGCAGTTGATTGTCACCATCCCCAACTTTGAGCGGCGGCCTGCCGAACAGGCCATTCAAAAGCTGGAAGAGCTGGGTCTGGTGCCGGAGGAAAAGCAAATCTACCACGACGATATTCCGGCGGGAAGCGTCATCTACACCGACCCTTCCAAAGACTCTCAAGTCAACGCCGGAACCAAAGTCTATGTCTACGTCAGCCTTGGCCCCGACGAAGCGTGGACAACCGTTCCCAACCTGGTGGGCCTGACGGTGGACCAGGCAAGGCATCTGCTGGAAATCAACAACCTGCGGATGGGCGACGTCACCGAAGAGCCTGCCCTGGAGCCTGCCGGCACCATCGTGGCGCAGGACCCGGATTCCGGCAGCGTGCAGATTGAAGGCACCGCCATCAACGTCATTGTCAGCACCGGTGCGGGCGGCGAGTTCAAGCGAATCGCCATTCCGGTGGAGCTGCCTGCCGACGTGGACGAACTGGTCACCTTCCAAGCCTATCAGGATGGAAAACTGGTTCAGGAAGAAACTCTCAATCCCTCCCAGGTGGGCACTTGGAAGCCCTGGTTCACCGGAGAAACCGAAGAAGTTTACATCGAGGTGTATATGAACGGCAAACCTTACAAGCAATACGAACTCAATTTTGAAACCCGGACTTATCAGGATGTCACCGGCGGCGCCGACCTGCCGGGCAACCGGGGGATGGTACGCCCCAGAGATAACCGTTGAGCGGGAAAGAGCTGGTCGGCCGCATTTGGAAGGCGACGGCTGGGTTTTACTATGTGAAGACACAGGATGCGCTCCTTGAATGCCGTGCCAGAGGGGTGTTCCGCAAAGAGGGAAGCACTCCTCTGGTGGGGGATATGGTTCGCGTTTCCTTAACCCCGGACGGCAAGGGCACTGTCAGCGAAATCCTGCCCCGCAAAAACAGTTTGGTGCGCCCGCCGTTGGCCAACCTGGACCGCATGGTGCTGGTGCTGTCGGTGACCGACCCCGAACCCAACTTCTATGTGGCCGACTCCTACCTTGCCATTTTGGCCCATCGGGGTATCGACGCCATAATTGCCCTGACCAAATCGGATTTGGCCGACCCATCTGAGCTCAAGCAACTGTATTCCGGCGCCGGATACCCCGTTTATGTGGTGGGCTTGGGGGAAGAGGAGGGCCTTTCCGCGCTGGTAAACGCCCTCTCGGAGGGAGTCAGCGCCTTCTGCGGCAACAGCGGCGTGGGCAAGTCCACTTTGCTCAACCGCATCGACCCGCGCCTTGCCCTGCCCACCGGAGACACCAGCCGGAAGCTGGGGCGGGGCCGCCACACCACCCGCCATGTGGAGCTGATTCCGCTGCCGGGCGGGGGCCTTGTGGCCGATACCCCGGGATTTTCCTCCATCGAGATGCTCCGGATGGGACATATTCCAAAAGACGAGCTGGCGTTTTGCTTTCCCGAGTTTGCCCCTTATCTGGACAAGTGCCAGTTCAACAACTGCTCCCACACCAAGGAAAAGGGCTGCGGAGTGCTGCAGGCGTTGGAGCAGGGGCAAATCGACCCTCGCCGGCACGAAAGTTACTTAAGGCTTTACGAGGAGGCCAAACAGGTGCGGGAATGGGAGGTATAGCTTTGAACCGCAAAAAGCCTGCCACAGCCTATCCCTGCGCGGTGATAGGCGCCGGAGAAATAAAGGATTACGAGGCGGTGTCGGCTTTGTTGGAGCCGGACGCCTTTGTTGTATGCGCCGACGGCGGTCTGGAACACTGCCGCCACATGGGGCTGACTCCCCATCTTCTGGTGGGGGACTGGGATTCCCTGACGGGAGCCGTTCCCGCCGGGGTGGAGCGGGTGCCCCTTTCCCCCGACAAAAACTACACCGACTCCTACCACGCCGTACAGGAGGCCATGGAGCGGGGATACCGCCGCCTGCTGATGACGGGAATGCTGGGAGGGCGCCTGGACCACACCCTTGCCAACCTGGGGCTGTTGGCCTATGTGGTGAAGCAGGGGTACAGCGCTTTGCTGACCGACGGTGTCTGCCATGCCTTCGCTTTGATGGGAAAGGGCGAGCTGCATCTGCCCCAACGGCCGGGATGCTATTTTTCGCTGCTGGCGTTGGCGCCCTGCCGGGGAGTCACCATCCTGGGAGGGAAGTACCCTCTGAACGATTATCCCCTATCCCCTTGGGACCCCCGTGCGGTCAGCAACGAGTTTTGCGGCAGCGACGTCACCGTCTTGCAGCAGGAGGGAGCACTGGTTGTGCTCTCCCAGCCCAAATAGAGCACCGTTTTCGTCAAAAGGAGGGAAACCATGAGAAAAACCTTAAGGCCCAGCCCTCAAATTGTGGAGGTGTGGCGGGCTTTGCTGGTTTGCGTCACCTTGGTGCCCGCCTTTCTGTGCTCCTTGCTGTTTCGGCCCGGTTCTCCCCTTTGGATGATTCTTACCGTTTTGTGGGTGGCTATCTTTTTGTTCTGCTACCTCTACTACCTCCCCGCCCGCTTCCGAAGCCTGACCCTGGAAATTGCCGACGATTGCTTTACCCTTTCTTCCGGCGTGTTTCGGCGAGCGGTGAAGACCATTGCCTTTCAAAACATTCAGTTTCTTTCCCTGCGCTCGTCCCCTCTTCACCGGTACAGGAAGCTGTGTTCTCTGGTGCTGGTGGCTCCCGGCGGCCGAATGCAAATGCCGGGACTGAAGGAGGAGGAAGCCCGACGACTTGTCAACGTATTCTTCCAAAAAGGTGAGGAAACGTGAATCCATATAACGAACGCCCCCTTGACGGGGGCGTTTTCTTTTCTTAAAATGACGTAAGGTAATTTTTGTAATTCAAAATGCAAAGTTTGCAAATGTATGTTTTGAATAAGCTTTTTTGGAAAATATTCCAGGAAATTTGTTAAATATGGGGGATTTTGGGAACGTACTTGATTAATCGGCATGAGTACGGTATAGTGATGTGTGAAACTTCACATTTGTGTAGCTGCAAAATTTCGTGGGGAGGGCTACAGATGATATATTATGATAAGCATCGCAAAGTTTTGATGGAATCGGAATACCGCTATCAGCTGCAGGATAGGGATACCCCCAACCTGTACCGCGAGATGTTCCCTTACACTGAAATTCCCAAATGCACCTTTAACCATCGTACTAGTCCTCTGGATCCACCGGAAGAAATTTGGATTACCGACACCACCTTCCGCGACGGGCAACAGAGCCGCGCGCCCTACACTCCCGACCAGATAGTGCACCTCTTTAAGCTGCTCAACAAGCTGGGAGGCCCTAAGGGAAAAATCCGCCAAAGCGAATTCTTCCTCTACAGCGACCGGGATAAGGAAGCGGTGCGCCGCTGTCAGGAACTGGGGCTTCAATACCCCGAAATTACCGGCTGGATTCGCGCCACGAAAAAGGATTTCCAGATGGCGAAGGAGATGGGCCTGAAAGAGGTTGGAATCCTGGTCAGCTGCTCCGATTACCACATCTATCACAAGTTGAAGAAAACCCGCCGCCAGGCTATGGAAGACTATCTGGCCATTGTGAAGGAAGCCCTGGACGTGGGGATTCGTCCCCGCTGCCATTTCGAGGACATTACCCGGGCCAGCTTCTACGGCTTTGTGGTTCCCTTTGCCCATGCTCTCAACGAGCTTTCCAAGGATAGCGGCATAAAAATCAAAATCCGGGCCTGCGACACCCTGGGATACGGCGTGCCTTATCCCGGTGCCTCCATGCCCCGGTCGGTGCCCGGCATCATTTACGGTTTGCGCAACTATGCGGGATACGAGCCGGAGCAGCTGGAATGGCACGGCCACAATGATTTTTACAAGAGCGTCGTCAACGCCGCCACCGCCTGGCTGTACGGAGCGGCCAGCGTCAACTGCTCGCTGCTGGGCATTGGAGAGCGCACCGGCAACACTCCCCTGGAGGCCATGGTCATCGAGTATGCTCAGCTGCGGGGTACCCTGGACGGCATGGACACCACCGTTATCCGGGATATCGCCGACTACTACGAGCATGAACTGGGATACCACATTCCTCCCAAGACCCCCTTTGTGGGCAGCGAATTCAACACCACACAGGCGGGCATCCATGCCGACGGCATCCTCAAAGACGAGGAGATTTACAACATCTTCGACACCCGCACTTTGCTCAAATCCCCTCCCAGCGTATCCATTTCCGCCACTTCGGGAGCGGCGGGGGTAGCCATGTGGCTTTCCACCAAAGTCTTTGATGGCGAAAAGTTGGAAAAGGACGACCCCCGGGTCCTCAAGCTGAAGGAGTGGGTGGACGAACAGTACGCCAACGGCCGCGTGACGGTGCTCAGCAACGAAGAGCTGATGGACGCGGTTCGTCAACTCCATATTATCTAAATAGTAAATACTAAAAAATATAAGCCCTTTGGATTCCGCTTACTTGGAATCCAAAGGGCCGTTTTGCTATAAAGGCTTCGATTTATACATCTAGTATTTGAGTTACGTTCAGGTGGGCAAAAGCGGGGTCGTTTTGCAAATCGATGTACAGGGGGGTACTGCTGCGGCTGCCCAGCAAGCGCAGGCGGGGCCGTTCCGGCGCGCCCACATAGTTCTGCACCACCATGCACTGAACCCCCGAACTGAGCTTTACGCAGGTGCCGGCGGGGTAAAGGGAAATCAGCCGGCGCAGCACCTCCACAATTTCGGGGTCGAACTTGGTGCCGGATTGGGATTGAATGTACTTCATCGCTTCGGGAGGATAGAGGGGGGCCCGGAATGGCCTGCGGGAGACGAGAGCATCGTAAACGTCGGCGATGGCGATGATTTTGCCGTAAATGGAGATTTTTTTCTTCTTCAACCCGTAGGGATAGCCGGTGCCGTCGTAGTGCTCGTGGTGATGCAGAGCACCGACACAGGCGTCGATGGAAATGGCGAAGTTTTCCTTCAAAAACTCAAATCCCATTTCGGTGTGTTTTTTCACCATTTCAAACTGTTGGGGGGAAAGTTCGCCGGGGTGGTAGAGAATTTCTCGAGGAAGGAAGATGTTGCCCAAATCGTAAAGCAGGGCGGCCATTCCCAAGTCCTGCAACTGATTGCCGGAAAGCCCCATTTCCACCCCCATCAGCAGGGACAACACAACCACATTGGCCGCGTGGTAAAAATCGTAGTTCTCAAAGGGCTTGAGGTCAATGAGGTCCACCAGACGCCGCTTGTTTTCGATGAGGGCTTCGATGATGGAAAGAATGACCTTCTGCTGCGGGAGCACATTGGTTCTGCGGGGATTTTTGGGGTCCATGCGCTCGGCCAGGATTCTTAAATCCTTGGCCGCCTTGATGGTGGCAAGGCGCAGGTCCGGAGGGATGATATCCTGCACCACCACGTCATCCGTGGATGGGTCGAGGATATAGACGCCGGGGTACCCCAAATCGTTGAGGCGCTGAATCTGAGTGCTTTGCAGAACCAACCCCTCGCCCATAATGATTTCAAAATTCTCGCCGTAAATGTTGCTGCCCAGCACCATGCCTTCCCGGAGGCGTGCGAGAGATATATATCGCATAGTTTGCTTCCCTTTCAAGGAGTTTGTATTCATCCAGTACTTACCAGTTTACCGGTTCGCCCGGTCCTTGTCAATGTTGGCTTAAAAGGAAAAATATGAAAAAAGATTGATTTTACGAATTCTGGTAATTTTGAAAAGTTTATGATACTATAGCTTTAAAAGGTGGAAAAGGTGAAAGCAATGCTGAAGCAACGGAGACAGGAAATTCTGGAAAAAGTAAGAACCCAGCGCATGGTAAAGGTACTGGACCTGGTGAAGGAATACGGGGTTTCGGTGGAAACCATCCGCAGGGATTTGGAATATCTGGAAAGTGCCGGCCTGCTTCGAAGAGTGTATGGAGGCGCGGTTGCTCACGGCCTCTATGGGCAGGAGCCCACCTATTCTTACCGCGAAATGGTGAACTATCGGGAGAAGGCGGCCATCGGCATCAAGGCTGCCCAGCTCATCGAGGACGGGGACACCGTCATCTTTGACGTGGGCACCACCTGCCTGGAGGTGGCCCGCAACCTCAAGAACAAAAAGGACCTGACCATCATCACCAACGCCACCTTGATTGCCCACGAGATGTTGCGGCAGAACAACTGCCGGGTGATTTTGCTGGGCGGCGAGATGCGAGCCGGCGAGCTTTCCGTGTCCGGATATATCGCCGACCGAAATCTCAAAGATTTTTATGCCAACAAGATGATCATGGGGGTGGGGGGTGTCACGGTGGAACGGGGATACACCGACTACCACATGCAGGAAGCCAACACCAGGCGGTGCATGATAGAACAATCCGATTTGGTGATAGCGGTGGCGGATTACAGCAAAATTGGAGTCACCGCCATGAACTTTGTCTGCGATATCTCCCGGGTGGAAAAGCTGGTGACCGACTGGAGCACGCCCGAACCGGCCCTTCGGGCCTTTCGGGAAAAAGGCGTCGAAGTCATTGTGGCCCAAGAGTCCGAAGCACAGAATCTTTAATCACTTGCGCTATAAAACCTCCCGATGCGGATTGCCGCGTCGGGAGGTTTTTTATTGTGACAAAGAATGAGGAATTCCAACATGAAGATAGAATATTTCATAAAACTATTTAATTTATATTATAAATGATATTGACTTAATATTAAATTGATGTTATCCTAAATTTACCAATATTACAACTAAAAATATTGGAATGTTAGCAAAAAGTCGGCAAAGGAAAACGGTCAAAACAACAAGGAGGGTTGGGAATGTCGTTTAGCGATGTCATCATGTGGATCATGGCAATCGGTGCGATCATAGGCGGAATCGATCGCATCCTGGGCAACAAGTGGGGATTAGGCGAAAAGTTTGAAGAGGGCTTTAACTCCATGGGACCGCTGGCCCTGGGAATGGTGGGCATTGTGTGTCTGGCTCCTGTCATCTCCCAATATCTAGGGCCGGTGATTATTCCGGGGTTGACGGCCATCGGCGCGGACCCGGCTATTTTCGGCGCTATCCTTCCCAATGACACCGGGGGATACCCTCTGGCCATGAGCCTTGCCATCAACGAACAGGCGGGCTTGTTCTCCGGCCTGATCGTGGCCTCCATGCTGGGGTGCACCATCGTGTTCTCCATCCCTGTGGGGCTCGGCCTCATTGAAAAGTACGACCAACCTTATTTTGCCAAGGGCCTGCTGATTGGCCTGATTACCGTTCCGGTAGGCTCCATCGTCGGCGGCGCCATCGCCGGGTATGACATGGGCATGGTGCTGATTAACAGCGTGCCGGTGATTATCATTTCGGTGCTGTTGGCGCTGGGACTGAAATTTATTCCCAACGGCATGATTAAGGGCTGCATTGTGTTTGGCAAATTCATCGTTGTGGTCATTACCATCGGACTGGCGGCGGCCGCCTTTGAGATGATGACCGGTGTGGTGCTCATTCCCGGAATGGCCCCCATCAGCGAGGCGCTGGGCATCATCGGGAGCATCGGCGTCGTGTTGCTGGGCACCTTCCCCGTGCTCTCCATTTTGACCAAAGTGTTGGAAAAACCTCTTTCCGCAGTCGGCAAGCATTTGGGAATGGATGCCACCTCTACCGCCGGTATTGTGTTTACACTGGCCAACTCCATTCCCGTTTATAAAATGATGAAGGATATGAACTCTCGGGGCAAGATCATCAACACCGCGTGGCTGGTACCCGCCACGGCTGCTCTGGGCGACCATCTGGGCTTTACCGCTGGTGTACATCCCGAAGCCATCACCGCGGTGGTGCTTTCCAAGCTGGTAGCAGGTGTTCTGGCGGTTGCGCTGGCCATGGTCATGACCAAGAGCACCGAAGCGGAGGACCGGCAGAGCCAGGAACTGAGAGCCAAGGCGGAAAAAGCGGAAGCGGCTGTGTAAAAGAGATAGAAGAAAAGTTGAAAGGAGGAAAGCGCATGTCCAAACGGTATTATCTGGGACTGGATCAGGGAACCACCGGCACCACCGCCCTGCTGTTGGATGAAAACTGGAATATGGCGGCCAAGGGATACAAAGAGCACACCCAATATTATCCCGAATCCGACTGGGTGGAGCACGACCCCATCGAAATCTGGAACTCGATTTTGGAATCCATCGATATGGCCCTCAAAGAAGTGGGAGCCCAGGCGTCGGACCTTGTCTGCATCGGGTTGGACAATCAGGGCGAAACCTGCATGATTTGGGATAAAAACACCGGGCAGCCCGTCTACAACGCCATTGTGTGGCAGGACCGCCGCACGGCGCGGTGCGCCGACCAACTGGCGGAAAAGTACGGCCCCATGATTCGGGAAAAGACGGGGCTGGTCATCGACTCCTACTTCAGCGGCACCAAGCTCAAGTGGATTTTGGACCATGTGGAAGGAGCCATGGAGCGAGCTAAGGCGGGAGAGCTCCTGGCGGGAACCCTGGACGCCTGGATGATTTGGAAGCTGACCGGCGGAAAAGCCCACGTCACCGACTATTCCACCGCTTCCCGGACCATGCTCCTCAACATTCACACCGGCCAGTGGGACGACGAAATCTTGGAAATTCTGGGCATTCCCAAACAAATCCTTCCCGAAATCTGCGACAGCGCCCAAGTATACGGCTACACCGACCCGGATGACTTCTTCGGGGCAAAGATTCCCATTTCCGGCTCGGTGGTGGACCAGCAGGCTGCTCTCTTTGGCCAGGCCTGCTACACTCCCGGCAGCGTGAAGACCACCTACGGAACCGGCTGCTTTATGCTGATGAACACCGGC
>JAKPGH010000076.1 GCA_029550985.1 Bacillota bacterium | reverse complement strand
GGAGGTAGCGCTATGGCACAGACCACAACCCGACCCGCAAACGACAACATTGGCAGGCTTCAGCAGGAGGCGATGGCCAGAATGATGGAGATGCAGCAGCAGGCCGGCACCCGGGGCGGGTGGAGCACCGACCCCAATGTGCCGCGGCAAAACCGCGCCCCCCGGCGGGAGCAGCCGGAGCCTCCCTCGTCAGCGGCGCCGCTGAAATTCCAAACTCCTCCCAGAACAGAGGGTGATGCCTTCCAGAACAACCAAAACAACCATGCGCGGGGCCATGCCAACAACCAGCGCAGACCCGCCGGAGGCCAGTCCCAACAGCAGCGGCGGCCTCATGCGCCGGATCCCGAACCGGAGCAGGCTCCCCAAAAAAAGTCCGACACCACCTTGCTGCAGGATATTTTAAACGCCATCGGGCTGGACGACGACCGGGTGCTGATTCTGGGGCTCATTTTGATCCTCATCAACAGCAAGGCGGACACCACCCTGATTCTGGCCCTGTGCTACCTTCTGCTGTGATACGTTCCGTGTCCCGTTATGTCAGTATTACGAAAAATTCAGGAGGCGGCTTGCTTTATTCCAAGCACAATGCTAAAATTAAACTAAAATACTGCGCAAGAGAGTGAGAGTGGAGTGCAGCAGGATGGCTCTTTGGAGCTGTTTTGCCGCGCTCTTTTTCTTCATCAGAAGCAGAAAGGGGAATGATGATGGCGGGTTACGTATTGGCATTGGATCAGGGAACCACCAGTTCCCGTGCCATATTGTTCGACACAAAGCAAAACATCGTTGGGGTGGCCCAACGGGAATTCACCCAGCATTATCCCAGAGAAGGCTGGGTCGAGCACGACGCCAACGAAATTTATTCCACCCAGCATGGAGTGATGATGGAGGTCATTGCCAAAACGGGGATTCGCCCCGAGGACATTGCCGCCATCGGCATCACCAACCAGCGGGAGACCACCATCGTTTGGGAAAAGGAAACCGGCCGGCCGGTGGCCAACGCCATTGTTTGGCAGTGCCGCCGCACCGCCCCCATCGTGGATGAGCTGATTCAAAAAGGGCTGGGAGACCACATTCGGCAGACCACCGGACTGGTGCCCGACGCCTATTTCTCCGGCACCAAAATTAAGTGGATTCTGGACCAGGTGGACCCCAACCGGGAGCGGGCCAAAAAGGGAGAGCTCCTGTTCGGAACCGTGGACACCTGGCTGATTTGGAAACTGACCGACGGACAGGTTCACGTCACCGACTACACCAACGCCTCCCGCACCATGATTTACGACATCGGAAAGCTGGATTGGGACGACACCCTGCTGGAGGCTTTGGATATCCCTCGGGCCATGCTGCCCAAGGTCTGCAACTCCAGTGAAATTTACGGCTACACTACCATCCAGGGCGTGCAGGTGCCCATCGCCGGCATCGCCGGAGACCAGCAGGCCGCCCTCTTCGGCCAGTGCTGCTTTGAAAAGGGCGACATCAAAAACACCTACGGCACCGGCTGCTTCCTGCTGATGAACACCGGTGACCAAAAATATGTCAGCCAGAACGGTCTGCTGACCACCATTGCCGTGGGCCTGAACGGCAAGGTCACCTACGCGCTGGAGGGCAGCGTCTTTATCGGCGGCGCCGTCATTCAGTGGCTGCGGGACGAGATGCGGTTCTTCCCCGACAGCAGCGACGCCGAATACCTGGCCGGCAAAGTCAAGGATACCGGCGGAGTGTATCTGGTTCCCGCCTTTACCGGTTTGGGCGCGCCTTATTGGGATATGTACGCCAGAGGCTGCATCGTGGGCCTGACCCGCGGAACCAGGCGGGAACACATCATCCGGGCGGCTCAGGAGAGCATCGCCTACCAGAGCGCCGATTTGGTGCGCGCCATGGAAAAGGACACCGGCATTTCCGCCACCGAGCTGAAGGTGGACGGCGGAGCTTCCCGGGATAAGTTCCTCATGCAGTTCCAGGCGGACATTTTGAACAAGACCATCCGCCGCCCCACCGTGCGGGAAACCACCGCTCTGGGAGCCGCTTATCTGGCGGGACTTGCCACCGGTGTGTGGAAGAGCCAGGAGGAAATCAAGCAGCTTTGGCAATGCGACGTCACCTTCACCCCCGACATGGAAGAAGAGCGCCGGGAAAAGCTGCTGGCAGGCTGGCACAAGGCGGTAGGCCGCAGCAAGGATTGGGCCGAGCGCTAAATCCATCGATACCATACAAAAAAGAGGGAGAGCATATGCTCTCCCTCTTTTTTTGTTACAGAACATCCCAGGAACTTATTCGGCAGCGCAATTCAGCCTTGCCGTGGACACAGAACGGGGGGCTACTTTTCCCGGGGGCGGAGCAGCAGGTACAAAATCATGCCGCTCACCAGCAGGATGTAAACCGCCACCCCCCAGTCCGCTCCCCTGTCCTGCGGGGGAATCTGCACCTCATAGACCATGGGTTCCGGCTCCGGGTGGAGATAGTGGGGAAGTTCGGGCTGCGCGTTTTCCAAACTGGAGGTGGCGATTTCCTCGGTGGAGGAAGCAGCCGCTTTCTTGGAGGAGCGGGAAGATGCCTTGGAGGAGGAAGCTTGTCCCTCCAAAGCGGAAGAAGTCGCCGGGGCGGCCCCATCTGCCGAGGCGGATGGGGCGGAAGCCTTTGGGGACGATTTGGAGGAGGCTTTTGAAGATGATTTGGAAGAAGCCTTGGAAGAAGTTTGGGAAGAAGGGCGGTTCTCCGAGCTTGGGGAGGAAGGAGTGGGAACTCCGGGGTTGGAGGGTTCCCGCACAGGGCCCACCGTCAGGGAAGAGCCCTGCACCATCACCCAGGCCAAACTGGTCCTCATGGTTTTGGAAAGAAGGTTGCCCTCCAGGTCGTTGAGCTCTACCCAAATGCCGGTGGCGTTGGGGGGAATGGCGTCGCAGGCAAAGTCCTCCACGCAGTAGAGCTGCCCGTCGGCTTCGATATGCTGAATGGCGGTGCGGGTGAGGGTAAGCGGGGTTTTGCCGCCGCTTTCCGAAGAAGCGTAGGCGCAAACCCCAAAGGGAACCAACTTTGCCTTTTCCACCTCTTCGGCGGGCCGAAACTCGCCAAAGTTGCCGTTGGGGCTTTGTTCAAACACCTGCCAGCCGGTGCCAAAGGCATACAGTTTGCCGGTTTCCGAATGATAATAGGCGTTGGCAACCGAAGCCGGGTCGGGCTGAAAGACGCCGGAATCCGTTCCCAGGGCAACGGTGCCGCCCACGGAGGTGACGTAGGTGCCCTTGGCGGTGTAAACGCGAAGGGAAATCTTCTCCGCTCCCTGTGTCAGATACTGCACCCTGCCCCGCAGTTTGCCGTCCGGCCCCGGCATCACCTGTAATTGATAGCGGTCGGCAGGCTCCAGGTTGCGGCTGCGCAATACGGGCGCCAGATATTCCGTTTTGCCTCGGGCGCCGTTTCCGGAACCGTCCATCTGGTCCAGAAAGGTCAGCGCTTTGGAGGGGTACTGGAGCAGGAAAAGGCAACAGAGCAGCGTCAAGCCAAAGGAGAACCTTCGCACGGCACACACCCCGTATTACATGTTTCGACTGGATGCGACAGATTCAGTATACCAGACCGAAAGGCCCGGCGCAAGAAAGGAATAGGAAGAAAAAGGAAAAACGCCACAGCGCGGCCTGTGGCGTCAACGTAAGGTTTTGTTAAGGTGTTTACGCTCCCTGCTTCTTTCTGGACTGCTCCAGCGCTCTGGCTTGCCTTAAGTCGAATTCCGGGTTGAAGGCGTAGAAGTTTTTGCAGTCCAGTTTGTCCTGGGCAATGCGCAGGGCTTCGCCAAATCGCTGGAAGTGCACCACTTCCCGCTCCCGCAGGAACTTGATGGGGTCTCTCACATCGGGGTCGTCCACCAGGCGCAGGATGTTGTCGTATGTAGTGCGGGCTTTCTGCTCCGCCGCCAGGTCCTCGTGCAGGTCGGTGATGATATCCCCTTTGGAGGCCACATAAGCCATGGTGAAGGGCACCCCGGAAGCGGAAACAGGGTAGATGCCGGTGGTGTGGTCCACAAAATAGCTGTCAAAGCCGGACTGCTTGATTTCGTCGGTGCACAGCCGTCGGGTGAGCTGGTAGACAATGGCGGCAATCATCTCCATATGGGCCAGTTCGTCGGTTCCATCATCCTCTCCGCGACGACACTTTGGGGTACAGGTGAAGCTCCAGCTGACAGGGCTTCCAGCGCCCGGCCTCGGCCCGAACGTAAACCACCTTTTCCAGCAGCGATTTTAGGAAAACGTTTTTATGAGCCGGAGTTTTGGCAAGGTGGTAATATTGCAGGATGTTGATCTGTTCCGGCAGGGGGTTGCACCGCTTATCCTTCTCCATGTTTCTTTGCAATTGCTGCTGGACAGTTTGCATGTTAGCGGTAAGGGCGTCGATTCTCGCCGCAATCTCCTGAGAGCGGGACAAAAAGGTATCCACATCGTAGATTTCCCGCTCCAGCAAATCATGGAGTTTGGACTTTTGCCGCCGGGCGTCTTCCAGCTCCTTTTGCAATCGCGCCAAAACGGCATGCAGGTGGTTGTGGTCATCGCCTGGCAAGGCAGGCACGGTGATTTGATATCCTTCCAGCCATAGAGCCAAAGTGTCCAGCACTTGTTCTTCCACCGCCAAAAGGGGAGCCGAGGGCATCCGACATCCGGGGGTGACACACAACAGACTGTCCCGGGCGCCGTGGCGGTAAGGCTTGCGGACCATCCGGTTTCCGCAGCTTCCGCAGACCACCAGGCCGCTTAAGGGGTTCTTCAAGGCGCGGCCCCGCTGCGCTTTTGGGATGCGGTTTTTCTGCATCAGATACTGCACCTTTTGCCAATCTTCCTCGGGGACGATGGGGGGGTGCAGTCCGTCCACCAGCTCCCAATCGGCGGTGCGGGGCCGATGGAAGCTGCGCCGCCCGCCGCTTACGGTTTGGACAACCGGCCTCCAGTTCCAGCGGATTTTGCCCATATACACCGGGTTGATTAAAATATCCCGAACGGTGGAGGGGGACCACCTGCCCTTATGGGGAGGGGGGATACCCATTTCCGTCAGCCGGTTGGCAATTGCCGTGGGGCCCATCCGGATGCCGTCCACGCCATCCAGATACCAGCGGTAAATCATCTCCACAACGGCGGCCTGCTCCTGGACAGGTTCCAGGGTGAAGCCTTTTTCCCGCTCCAGTTTTACCTTTTGATACCCAAAGGGTGGCCGGCTCCCCACATATTTTCCTTCCCGCACCGAGGCAAGCCTTCCCCGCTGAAGGCGGCGGTTAATCATCTTGTATTCCCGCCGGGACATGAAGAGCCCAAACTCAAAATACTCCTCGTCAAATTCATCGTTGGGATTGTAGGTTTTGGCGGGGGTGATAATCCGGGTGCCGGAATACCGAAAGGCCTGCGCCACCAGCCCCTGGTCCAGGGTGTCCCCGCGGGCCAGACGCTCGATTTCCATGACCATTACGCCGGCCCAGCGCCCCTGCTCCACTTCGCCCAGGAGCTGCTGCATGACGGGCCGGGCGGCGATGGTTTCGCCGCTGACAATTTCGCGGTAAATATGTGTGACCTTTAGATTTCGCTCCCTGGCCAGGGCCAGCAGGGCGGCTTCGTGTCGGGCGAGGGTTTCCCCCTCTCCTTTCTGCTCTGCCTCCGCATCGGCCCGGCTCTTTCGCAGGTAAATGCAGTATTCGCCGGAAGGACTTTTGCTCCCCTTCATTCCAGCCCTCCTTTCCTCGAAGCAGCCGAATATCCGTCCCCTTGCAGTCTATTCGGAAAGACGATGGCAATATTTGTCGAGAAAGGGCCGAAGGGGTCCCAGGTTTTAACAGAGCTTACACGAAACATGAACGACAAAAAGCCCCGGCCTGTCGCGGGCCGGGACGCAATCCATAAATGAGTTGAGTGGGGCGCGCGGGTGGCGGCATAGGACAAAGTCGTCCCTTCATACAACATTACGGAGGTGATGTTATGTCCTATGCCGGCCAGGCCAAGGAGATTCCCAACCGGCCCACTCCTTTGGGGATACCCGTTGGGACGCTGCAGTATCCAAACGGTTCCAAGTCATATCTTTACGGCGACTTCTTGCCTCAGACTTCGGAGGAGCGCAGAGAGCTGGAAATGGAAATTGCCCGCGCCGTGGAATGGATTTTATCGGAATGCGAAACGACGGGGGAAGAAGGAAAGCAATTTTCCATAACAGCAAAAACCCGGGATAATTCCCGGTCGGATGGAAAAAAGGTAGAAAGTTTCCGGTAGAATATGTGTGGATACTCTATGGGAAAGAGTTATTTGGCTCGTTAAGCGATTTCTTTTGCACAGAACACCGTGGCGCATTCGTCAATGCTCTCCAGGTCTTGGCTGACACCGTTGCCGTATATGGCGGTAAGGTGCAGAAAAGCCGGCATGCGGTACCCGCAGTCGTTCTGCGCGGGGACAATGGCCAGTTCGATGTAGCTTGCATCTTTTGCCTGCGAAAGTTTTTCCTCCAACATTTTTTTTCCTACAATGATTTTTTTCAATTTTAGCATCCTTTCTTTTCTCAACCGGTTTGGATGAATCCTGAGGGACGACTCTATTATGAACCCAATGCTTGGCGAAAAAGCTCGAATCAGGTAGAATTTTCAAAATCATTATTTCAGACAAAAATAGACGCTGGAAGATGGAAATTTAAGGGAAAGCGATACCTTGCATAAATAGGACAGCGTTGGGACGTTACGGTATCAAAAATCCCCTCCGGTCTTGCAGGAGGGGATTTTTCTTAAAACTCTACGGTTTCGGGCGGAGCGGTAAAAGAGCTGAAGGTAGCGGTGGCGTTTTTGAAATACAACACCTGGGTGTTGCCGTCGTTTTCATCATACATGGAACGAAGTTCGGGATAAGCGTCCAGCATGGACTTTTTGGCTTCCACCCGGTCGTCCTCCGCCAGCTCTCCGGCAACCCGGAGCCATACGCCGTCCTTAAAGGCGCAAAGCTCCACTTTGGGGTTGGCGCTGATTTGTTTGGAGACAGCCTTCTTCTTGCCGGTTTGAATGTAGAGCTTTCCTTCAAAGATGTGGGCGGTGCCAAAGGGACGCACTCTTGGCTGGTTCCCTTCCACCGTGGCGAGGTAATAAGTATTGGCTTCCTTTAAAAATTTGCACACTCTTTCCATTGGTTGTTCCATTTGCATTTGCCTCCGTTGATTTGACTTGGGTGGTATTGTAACCTCCGATGTCTTCCAATATTAAAATACAACGGCAAGTATTTTTTGTAAAGCAAAACCGCCGCGAACGCCCTTCCCGGCGCAAGGGATACTATCCCGCCTGTTCTTCCTGGAGGATGCACAGTTTTTTCTCCGAAAGGCTCATGTAATGCCGATACAAAATCACAAACGGATTTTTGCTTTCATTGTTCCACGGTTTGTTCTTTCCACAGAAATGCAGGATGGCGGTGTTGTGCATCACCCAGTTCCAGTCGCATTTTCCCTTGCTGCGTATCACATACTTGGAATAGTTGCGGACGTCGTAATTCCAAATCACGTCGTCAATGGGCAAGGTCTGGTCGCCATACAAAACGTTGAACACATCCTGGTCGGGCAGGATGAGGATTTTTTTATATTTGCTGACACATTGAAAAATATCGTCGGCCTTTACGATTTTCCTGGCCTGGGCCAAATCGATGAGCATAATGCCGGTGTTGAAATATTCATGGTCGATGCTCAACCTGGCGAAGTTGATGCCGTTGGCCATTTCGGTCAGCCCGGTGTGGGATGCCGCCGCAAAGGCGTTGCCCTGCAAATCCATCTCCCACAATGATTGAATGGGGTTGATGATGAGGGTGTCGGGGTCCAGGTACAGCACCCGTTCCACATGTTCCGGCAGAATCAGCGGGGATAGCAGCCGGTAATACATTTCTTTGGGATAGCGCTTGTTGGTGGGCGCGTTTTCAAATAATGAGGGGTCCACCGCAATGGGAATCAGTTTGGCATGGTAAACGGCACAGCACCGTTCCAGCTCCTCCAGCTGTTGGGACGGAATATGGCTGTGCAGCAGATAAATGGTCAAATCCTTTACATGTGGGTTGCTGACAAAAAACGAATGCAACATGACTTTAAATGGATATCGATAATTTGCATTAATCGTGATTAACAGGTTCATAGGGTCCTCCTGATTTGGAAGTTTACTCTGCCATCCAGTTAAGCACTCGTTTTTCCTCCCCGGCAAGGTTTTCAAGGTACCGCTTGAAAAGGGAAAGATAGGTTTCCCGCTCTTCCTCCGAAAATTTGAGGAAAGCGTTTCGTTCCATTTCATCCACCTTGCTAATTGTATTGGAGGAAAGGGCCTTTCCTTCTTCGGTTAAGAGAATTCTTTTCTGATTTTTAGTTCTGGGTATGACCTCCAACCGGATTAGCCCCTTCTTCAACAAATTGCCGACGGCGGAATGGATGGTCTGCACGGGATAATGCCAATGGCTGCACAACTCTTTTTGGGTCAAGGGCTCGTCGGTATGAAAAATGGTGTACAAAATCCAAAATTCCGTATCGCTCAGGCCAAAACGGGAGGCCAGGTTGCGATAGACATGGTCGCTCTGTTTGTAAAGACGGGTAAGGGTCTGCAGTTGGTGCTGTAGATGTTCCTTCATAAAGCACCTCCTTAAGTGTTTCTGATTTCGGAAACATACAGCATTATAGTCCGCAAACCATAATGTGTCAAGATGAAAAGCGGCGAGGATGAAAACAGGCTCTGCAGCTGCCAACATGGCGGTGCGGAGCCTTTTCCACGTCTTGATTAAAGAATGCCTACGCCGTCTGCGTGATGGCCCGGATTTCCTCCTGGTAAATTTGGTAGGTGTTGTCGTCAAACAAAACCCACTCCACCAGGTCGAAAGCGTCGGGGTTTTCCTTTAAAACGTCGTGCACCGTTCTGACCGCAATCTTTGCCGCCTGCCTGACTGGAAAACGGTAGGCGCCGGTGGAAATGGAAGGAAAGGCAATGCGCCGAATGCCATGTTCCATGGCAAGGCGCAGGCTTTGGTCATAGCAGGACGCCAGCAGCGCCTCTTCGTTGCGGGTGCCGCCGTGCCAAATGGGGCCGACGGTATGGATAACGTGCCGGCAGGGCAGATGGTAGGCGCCGGTGATTTTCGCCTTTCCCGTTTTGCATCCGTTGAGTTTCCGGCACTCCTCCAGCAGTTGGCTTCCCGCCGCCCGGTGGATGGCGCCGTCCACCCCTCCACCGCCCAGAAGGGTTTCGTTGGCGGCGTTGACGATGGCGTCCACATCGCTGATTTTGGTGATGTCCCCACGAATTGCTTGAATCATAATTCCTCCAACTGTAAACTAACGCATCTCGTTTCGGTAATGGTATAACACAACTGGACTGCAAATACAAGCGTAAGCGGGTGAGCAATTATTCATGGCATTCTTTACAGGGCTGATAGCCATTCCACTCAGCCTGCTTAACTGTATAAATGTAAAAAACGTCTGCATTTTGAATATGATGGCAATTCAACCTATGGTATTTTGTTCCGTTTTCGGTGACCAGGGCGATGTTTTCATCCATAAATGTAGCTTTTGGCAAAATTTCGTCAATCAAGGCGTTTACATTTCGTATGTAGGACTCGTATTCTTTATATGCTCGATCTCTTTGTTTTTCTAGCGATCGTTTTGTAGCACTCAGTATAGCTAATTCTGTTTTTTGACTGTTAATTTCCTGCCGTTGTTCAGCAATGGTTGCCTGCATTTCCTCAAGTTGTGTGTTTAATTCCTGAACTCTTGCGTTGAGCGAAATGGATAGTACAAGAAATACGGTCGCAACAACAGCAAGCAGTGTTGGGATAACTGGTTTTTCTTTCAAGATTCTATGCAGGCTGAAATATTGTTGACCACACCCCGTACACTTTCGATGTTCGCTCAACTCACTTCCACATCTTCTACAAAACTCCGGCTTAATCGGTTTTGGACCTGTATTTGTTAACAGAAATCCTCGCTTTTTGAAGTATGTATAATTGAGGTACCACAAATAATCAAAAAGTAGAGGAACGATTATATCCAGAATAAGAAACTCAGCTGAAGCCTCAAAAGAATCTGTAACTGCTAAAACCACAATAACCAACAATGACAATGTGTCTACTGCAAGATGAAATACGAGATGTGCTCGTAAATACCAAAGAGCTTTCTGGTGAAATAATTCAAAATATTTAGCGGCTTTTATAATCAGTATTGCTGCAATGATAAAAAAAGGAGTTTCTATGAGGTTTGCCATGGCTTCGGAACCTACAGGGTCACTGGTCATTATTAAAATGATGGCAAGCGACCTCATAATTAAGCCTACTCCAGCAAACCACTTGGCCAAAGGAATAAAAGTATAATACCAACGCATAGAAGGTTGGAAGATGTTCAAAAGTGGTTCGTTCTCAAAGCTTGTCGCGTTTTTGTTTTCTTCTATATTCACACTTCACACCCCCTTAATGCAAATATACCACAATTAGAAAATATTTCCATATTCAATTTCCAAATTTCCGCTAAAAACCGCGACGGCAGTTCGGTTTTTTCTTACGGCTTGTCGATTCCTGGTTTTGCAGGTCAAGTAGCGGATAGGTTGATGGTACTTATTCTTCGGTTCCAATATCCGTGAGGATACCGGTCACCTCGCCGTAGGGACAGCTGTACCGCTGGTGCAGGTACCGCATGGATGCCGCCAGCTCGCCGTCGGGTCCGCCCAGCTGGGTCATGATGATTTTGGCCGCAGCCGGGTTGGGGTTCTTAATCTTGACAGGGTACTGAAGTTTTTTGCTGTACGTCCACATTGGTTAAGCCTCCTCTTGATGTTGCCATGGCCACGGTCCTTCGACCCAATTCCAGTACGGGCCGCCGTCGTAGTCGGTATGTACCAAAGGGCCATACTTGCTGGTGTAAGCGTCCACTGCGGCTTTGCGCATTTCCAGATGCTTTTTGTAAAAGTCCAAAGCCATTTGATTTTCCGGATGGGTATCCAGGAATAAGGCGGCGTCCATCAGAGCAAAGTCGCAAACCTGCACTCTTTTTAACAGCATTTCGCGTTCACTCACGGCGACAATCCCCCTTCCCCATAAAGGGCAAATCCAGCTCCGCAAAAATGGTGCCTCGGCTCAAGCCTTGCTCCGGCTCGTAGATATCGGTAAATTCCTGCATGGGCACATAGGCCATTGCAAGGGTGATGCAATAGCCGCATTCCTCCGCAGGCTTCTTCCCCATACGGGCTTCCGGGCGAGCTTCCTGTTTGGTGGGCTCGGCGGGTGTGGTTAAGGGCATAGGCATCATGGTAGCGGAAGGCGGCATCGGCGAGGGCATGGGCGTCGGTGCCGGCGCTTTGGTCACAGATTGCTCCGAAGATGGAACCTGGCTTACGGTCCAGCCGCTTCTACCCCGTTCCATCCGGAGCTGCGCTTCTTTTTTTCTGTTGTCCAAACGTTTTCGCTCCTTTCACTTGTTATCAGTGCTTTTTGTTTCGGTTTTTGGAATAAACCTGAAACCTTCATCTCAGTCTATGCACTCGCTACAAGTGCGGTTCGGCGCCGGTATTTTACCTTTTTGCGGTTTCTTCTGTTTCATTCCCGTTTTCTCCCATTTTTGCAAAAGGAATTGGAAGGAATTCCCCCAAATTGAATTTTTGCGCAACGAACGGCAAGACTACTCCTAGAATTTGTTTTCATGACGATGACGACAAGGTTGGGAGTATCTGCATGAATAATCTGACTCAAGCGGGATTGACACGATTGGCAGAAACGGCGGCAAAGGCTCCGGTTTCGGGAAGTCCGGGGCGCATTTGCCGGGAACTGAAATCCATGACGGCTCAACTGCGCCAGTACTACCTTGCGGTCAGCCGGGGAGAGCGACAGGGCAAAGACCCGGAACAGATAGCGGTGGAGGAATGGCTTTGCGATAACTATTACGTGTTGGAACGAGAAAGCAAACAGAGCATCCGGGACGTCCGAACCCAAGCAAAGCGGGCGGCTCCCGGCGAATTGGAGCGCTTTTGCGCCTTGTTTTGGGCGGTGGTGCGGGAAACGCCGCCCCTGAACGACGAAACTCTGGTCGCCGTTCTGACCGCGGCGGGAAAGGTGCGCAAAATCAGCGAAGTTCAGTTTGGATTCGTGCCCACCGCCCTCAAAATCGCCCTGATTCGCCTGGCGTACGAAGCCTGTTTTGGACAGTACAGCCAAAAGCGGATGAGCTATGCCATTATCGGCATCGGCAAGCTGTCCGACATTGACTTGGATGAGGTGATTTACCTCTGCTCCGGCGTGGAGCGGGTGCTGTTGCAGGACCCTGCCGGCATCTATCCCCTGATGGATGTGGATTCCCGCAAGTACTACCGCCGGCAGGTGGCGCTGATTGCCGCCAAAACCCGCCGCGGCGAGGAGGAAACGGCGCGGGCCATGCTGGAGGAGTGCCTCGCCCAGCCGGAGGAGCCGGAGAACAACCCCCGGCGGCATATCGGCTACCCCATTTTGCACAGCCCCTATCTGAAAAACAGCCGGCGTCGGAGAGGGAGAATCACCCTGACGGCAGGGGTATTGCTGCCGCTGCTTTGCTGCGTTTTGATTGGGCTGTACACCCGGAGCTTTTGGTTGGGGGCGCTCTGCTTCCTGCCTTTGTGGGAGGTGCTGCGCACTCCCCTTTGGCAGGGGGCCATAGCGGGGGTGGAACCGGGCTTTATCCCCCGCATGGATTTAAAGAGGCTCAAGGAAAAGCCAAAAAGCGTGGTGCTCCTTTCCACCCTGCTGCCGGAGGTGGGGCAGCTTCCCGCCCTGGAGGACCGGCTGCGCCAGCTTTACTTTTCCAACTCCGATTCGGACATGTACTACTGCGTACTGGCGGACTTTAAGGAGTGGAACCTGCCTGACGACGAAAAAGACGAATCTCAGGTCAAGGCGGCGGTGGCTCTCATCCGGGAGCTAAACCGCCGCCACGACAACCGCTTCATGCTGTTTTTGCGCTCCCGCACCTACTCCAAAACCCAGGGGAAGTACAGCGGCTGGGAGCGCAAGCGGGGCGCCATCACCGAATTCATCCGCTTTTTAAAAGGGGAAAAGACCAGCCTCCACACCTTTGAGGGGGACCGGGCGGTTCTGCCCCATCTGCGCTATATCATCGCGCTGGATTCGGACACTTCTTTGCTTTACGAGTGCGCGCAGACGTTGGTCAGCGCCGCCGTTCACCCCCTCAACCGGCCGGTGGTGGACCCAAGCCGGCAGGTGGTGGTGGAGGGCT
>JAKPGH010000070.1 GCA_029550985.1 Bacillota bacterium | reverse complement strand
CGGCGCGGTGGAAGAAGGCCTTGCCTGCCGCTGCCGGGAGTTTCTCCAGCTGTTTTCCCACCTGCGCAGCCGCGCCGCCGTGCTGCCCACCGACCGCCTGCTGCTGGAGCTGTACGCCTGCACCGACGCTCTGGCCGTCGCCCAGGTGATGCCTTTGGGGGAAAACCGCCGCGCCAATCTGTTGCTGTTGGTGGAGTATGCCTCCACCTATCACGACCTGGGCTACAAGCAGCTGGGGGGCTTTGTGGGGTTTATCGCCCGCCTGAAGGAGCGTGGGGGCGACCTTGCCCCGGCCGGATTGACCGGGGAAAACGGGGGAGCGGTGCAGATTATGTCGGTGCACCGGTCCAAAGGGCTGGAGTTTCCCATCGTCATTCTGGCGGACACCGCCAAGAGTTTTAATAAGACGGATATCAACCAGAACTATCAGCTTCATTCGGAGTACGGCTTTGCCTGCACCCGCCGGGACCCCGAAACCATGCGGCAGTTTTCCACCCTCCCCATGCAGGCCATCAAACTGGAGAGGATGCGGGATTTGCTGGGCGAGGAGCTGCGCATTCTCTACGTCGCCTTGACCAGAGCCAGGGAAAAACTGATTATAACCGGATATGTGGGCAAAAATCTTTCCAGAAAACTGGAAGGCCTGGCGGAGGAGGTGGCGGACGGACGCCTCAATCCCCGGGCGTTGGAGGAGGCAAACTGCCCCCTGGACTGGATGTTGGCGGCCCTTCTCCACCATCCCGACGGGGGAGCCCTTCGGGAACTGGCGGGCTGCTCCCAAATGCTTCCCCAGGCGGACGACAATCCCTGGCGGATTCAGGTGATTCCCGCCGGGGAACGGGCCGTTCCCCAGGAGAAAACCCAGCCGCCCCGCCTTGCCCAACCGGACGAAGATTACCTCCGCCTGCTGCGGCAGCGGGCGGCCTGGCGCTATCCTTACGAGCTGCAGACCAAAATTCCCACCAAGCTGGCGGTTTCCCAGGTTTCCCACCGGGAGGACGGGGAGCATCGCTTCCGCTCCCGCCCCCGCTTTTTGGAGGCGAAAGGTCTTTCGCCCGCCGAGCGGGGCAACGCGTTGCACCAGTTCATGCAGTTTGCCGATTACCGCAAAGCTCGGGAAAATCTGGAGGAGGAAATTGACCGGATGGCCCGGCAGCGGTACCTTACCCCGGCACAGATTGAAAGCCTGGACCGCGACGCTTTGAAAACGTTTTTTGAGGGGTCTCTGGCACAGCGCATTTTTGCCGCCGACCAGGTATGGCGGGAGCTGCGCTTTTTGGGGGAATACGGCAAGGATGTGCTGGGGGAGCGGCTGGAGATGGACGACGACGCCAAAGTCACCCTGCAGGGCGTGGCCGACTGCGTCTTTGTGGAACATGGCGAAGCCGTGATTGTGGACTACAAAACCGACCGGGTCAAAACCCCGGAGGAGTTGTTGGAGCGGTATGCCCTGCAGCTGCAGTTGTACCGCCGCATGCTGTCTCAGGCGCTGCCCTATCCGGTGAAGGAGTGCGTGTTGTATTCCTTCGCTTTGGGTCGAGGGATTCCAGTCAAGGTTAGCTGATTTTTGCTTTACAAATTTTTTCTGGTGGATTATACTGAATCAATAGATGTTAAACGTTTTATTTTGAGATAGATCATTGGAATAATTTTACCCACTACCAAGTTCCAACATCAATTGGTCACATACCGTTCACAGATAAGGTGTATAATAGGGTACAGGTCCAATTGGAAACCGAGGTGTAGGCATGAATTTGCTTTGTTCAAGATGTAAAGTGAGAATGGCCGTTCTGTTTCTGGCCCAGGTAGAGAATGGGGAGTTGCAGAACAAAGGCCTTTGTCTGAAATGCGCCAAGGAGCTGAACATCCCCCAGATTAAGGAAGTTATGGAAAAAATGGG
>JAKPGH010000067.1 GCA_029550985.1 Bacillota bacterium | reverse complement strand
GGGTCAAGATGAACTCGCTTACGCTCGCCCTTGACATCCTCCCAATAGAGTGCATAAATGTAGAAATTATACAAAATTAAAGAAAGGAGAACCTAACTTAGAAAAGCTAAAAAATTGTCTTGACAATGGGGGGCATTATACCCAGCAGCGCCCCCACCAAACCGCACAGAACCGGGATGTGTTTATAAAGAGTGGATGGAACCAGGGCTTTGTACAGCTCTGCGGCCAGATAACAAAGCACGGTAATGGATGGAATTGCAATAAAATCTCCCATAAATGATCTCTCCTTACTGTTTGAGAGAGCCATGTTCCCGCACCAGATGATCATCCAAGCGCCGATGAGCGCTGTGGGAGGCTTCCACGGAACGGGATACCTCCTTGCCTAAATTGGCGATTTGCATGCTTACCTCATCGGCGCGGTCTTCCAGTTTGCCGATATCGCAATCGACCCGCCGCTCAATGCGGGTGATGCTCTCCTTAATATACTTGATGTCGGTGGCCAGGCTTCCGTACTCTTTTCCGGCCAGATGGCTGGCGCTGATCCGGCCGATGAAAAAGGTAGCCAAAGCCAGGGACACACTCACCAAAGTTGCTATGGTAGACAGTTCCATACTGCCTCCTATCACAAGATATTCTCTGTCTCGCAACGTTGCCACAGGCAGATTCCGTCGGTGGCAATCAGGTAGTTATCTAGGGTAAACAGCCGAATTCCGGAATTTTCCCGGGGCAAAAGGGGGCCGGATTGGCAACAACCGTTTAACGGGGACAGTTTCCGCAGCCTCTTTTGACCAAATCCCGCGTAGAGAAATTCGTTTTCCCAAAGGGTGGAGCCGCCGCACCAGCCGGGGGAGGGGAGGGTGCCGATGATTCGCCACATTCCGGTGACAGGGTCCCGCTCCTCCACAGCTTCCACCGCTCCCGGGCCTTCGACGGAAGAGCCGCCCATGCAGTAGACCTTATCTCCTAAGGTTTGGCAGGCGTGTCCCCGGCGGGGAATGGAAAGAGGGGGGCATGCCTGCCAAACGCCACGGTTTCGGTCCAGTCTCCACACGGCGTCGAGGGTTTTGCCGCCGCTGATTCCTCCCAGGCACAGGAGTTCTTCCCCCACAACGGCGGTACCGTGTTGCCACACCGGCTGAGGAAGGGGAGCAAAGCGCCGCCATCTCCCGGTGGGAATGTGGTAAACCTGAACCTCGCCGGTGGGGCCGTTTTTGGTTCTGCCTCCGACGCAGAACAGCTCCTCTCCCAACAGGGCGCAGCTGTGCCAGGATATTGGTATAGGCAGGTCGGGACCGCGGCACCAGCGCCTTTCCTTCGGATGGAAGATCCAAAAAGAGGCTCCGGGGATTCCGTTGCCATCGTCGCCGCCGGTCCAGAACAGCTTTCCGTCTCCCGCCGCTCCCGCGCCCCAACGGCAGGAAAACGGCATCGATACGCAGCTCCAACTTCTCATGTCGCTCCTCCTGGTTGTCAAAGATATGCAGAAGAGAATTGCATTTTTCACCATCATAAAACATTTGTTCTAACAAAGAAATGGCAAAGAGAAGAAAAGAGCTGCCGCTTTCTTCTGGATTCTCCGCCGTTCTCCGCCTGGGACGCTGTATTGCAAAAAGCATATCAAAATTGCATAACTTCAGCAACTGCAATCGCCGGGCGGGAGCGGCGGGCATTGGCGGACATTATCCATGACGGCTGCGGGGCTGGCGGTGATATGTACGATGCAATGCTCCTTTGCAACTACCAGGATTCCTGCCCGGCTTCCTCCTGCTCCATGACCTCGAACACCTTGACGCAAAACTCCACCTGGCGCCGCAAAATACTCAGAGCCGCCGCAATGCGTTTGGAAACGGCGGAACCTGTAATGCCCAGTTCCTTTCCGATTTCCGCCACCGACATCCCCAGCCAGAAGCGCATGTGAATCACCCGGCTTTGCTCCGGCGTGAGGATTTCGTCCATGGCAACGCGCAGGGCGGTTCGGTAACAGGCTGCCTCCTGCCGGTTTTCCTCCCGGCGCATCCAGGAAGGCAGCAGCCGCGGGTCGGTATGGGGGTCGGGCAACAGCTCCAGAGAGGGTTGACGCAACAAATCCATGGCGATGTTCCTTTCGGGCAAAGGCTTACGAATCGGTGAGCTTTAGGTAGCGGCAATCGATGTTGTAAACCTCCTGCATCTTTTGAATCAAATCCCACCGGGGAATCCGCCTGCCGCTTTCGTACCCCTGCAACGTGGAAGTTCCAATCAGCAGGCGGTCGGCGGCTTCCTTTTGGCTGAGCCCCGCGTTGATGCGGGCCGCGCGCAACGAGATTTTAACATCGTTGTTCATAATGTCACCTCCTGGTTGCATTATAACATCGCTTAAAGCGGTTGTCAACACTAAAAGCGGTAACATAAAAGAAAATGGTTGATAATTTATCGCTTTTAGCGTATAATAGCTGACGAGGTGAGCAAAATGCCAAAAGATGCAAGGGAAGTATTCGCCCAAAATTTGCGGGAGCTTTTGCGCCACACCGGCCGGACGCAAGCCGACCTCGTGCGGGAGCTGGGGCTGCGCCAGTCCACCGTTTCCGACTGGATGAGCGGCAAAAAGTATCCGCGGGTAGACAAGATTCAACTGCTGGCCGACTACCTTGGCGTCAACCGCTCCGACCTGACGGAGGAACGGTCCGCCCCAAAGGTTCCCGGCACCAGAGAATGGCTGCGGGAAGGCTTGGTAGCCCGGGGCTGCCCCGGAGCGGAAGAACTGGAGGACCACCAGCTGGAAGCCATTTTGGAAAGTATGGACCTCTTGGTCCGCGCCTTTGTGGAGAAAAAGAAAAGCCGGTAATCTCAAAATTTGCAAGTTATCCCCAAACATGGTATCTTAAAACAATCAGGGCTTTCTGGTACTCAAAAACGCCCTTGCAGTTGGCTTTGGACTGTCAAAAGTATTTTTGTTCCCCATCCGCCCTGATTTCACCGTATATTTCGTACCAATTATATCCAATACTTCTTCCAGGCAAATGTTGATTCCACCACCTGGGAAAAGTCAAGGAGGCAAACATGAAATACCATAGACTGGCTCCGCTGCTGGCGGTGGTTTTGCTGGCGGCAGGGTGCAGCCACCCCCCGCCGCCGCAGACGGAATCCGTCGCCCCTGTGGTGCAGGAGAACGTTTCCATCGAGGTGCCTTTTCTGGTTCCCAACCGGCTGGTCATCGGCGTCACCCAGGAGCTGGAGCCCCTGGACCCGGGCACTGCCACCAACGCCGCCACCGCCGAAGTGCTGGGCAACATCTTTCACGGCCTGGTCAGCATCACCCCGGAGGGCAGAATCTTTCCCGAGCTGTGCGAGCGCTACGAAATCAGCGAGGACGGCCTTGTCTACACCTTTTACCTGCGAAAGGATGCCAAGTTCCACAACGGCGCTTTGGTGCGGGCGCAGGACGTGGCCTACACCTTCCGGCGGATGATGGGCCAGACCGAGGACCAAACGGAGCCCCTTCGGGAAGAACTTGCCAAAATTGTCAGCGAAATTACCGTGCCGGACCAAACCACGGTGCAGTTTGCGCTTCACAAGCCGGATGCCGCTTTCCTGTCTCTGTGTATGGCGGGCATTCTTCCACAAAACAGCGGCGCCACCGTCGCCTCAATGCCCATTGGGGCGGGACCCTACCGGTTTGCGTCCTATACCTCCGGCGAAGGGATTACCCTTGAGCGCTTTGAGGATTACTACGGCAAAAAGCCGGATTTTCCCGCCGTGGAGTTTCGGTATTTCCACAGCACCGCCGCCGCCCAACTGGCCATGCAGCGGGAGGAAGTGCACATTCTCCAGCTGGATGCAGGGGTGTTCACCTACGATGAAAGCAGGTATCGGCTGGTCAAGCAGCCCCAAAACATGGTGCAGATGCTGGCCTTCCGCCACGACCGGGAGCCTTTTTCCAAACTGGAGGTGCGCCAGGCCCTCAATTACGCCATCGACAAACAGAGCATCATCGATGCCCTTTCCCCCGGCTCCCCAAGGATTGACACCCACTTTAGCCCTGCTTTGAGCTTTTATTACAACCACCGGCTGGAAAACTACTATCCCTACGACCCCCAAAAGGCCAGGGACTTGCTGACCGAGGCGGGGTGCGCCGAGTTGAGCTTTACCGCCAAGGTGCCCGCCGACTACCCGCTTTATGTGGAAACCGCCCAGATGATACAGCAGCAGCTGGCCCAAATTGGCGTGACCATGGAGCTGGAAACCGTTGACTGGAACACCTGGCTGACCGACGTCTACTCCCTCAACAACTACCAGGCCACCATTGTGGGGCTGGCGGGGGAACCGGACCCCGGCTCGGTGATGATTCGCCCCACCGGCGAGTATAAGCAGAACTTCTTCCGCTATCACAACCCGGAATACGACCGCCTGGTGGCGCAGGCCGCCCAAGAACGGAACCAGTATTTCCGGGCCTGGCTCTACCGGGAAGCCCAAAAGATTGCCACTCAGGACGCCTTGGTGGTGCCCATTATGGACCCGGGCCTTAACCTGCTGCTGGACAAGCGCCTGGAAGGTTTTCAGCTCTATCCCGCCGGGTATATGGAACTGCGGGGCCTTTCCTGGTCCTCGCCGCACATATCCTGATGCAGGATGCCGGAAGAACGGCTGCCTGACGAAGAAATATCGCTTTCAACCCAATAAAAAGTCCTCCCTCCAACATGGAGGGAGGACTTTGCTGTTATCACGGAACTTAAAACAGGGAAGTCTGGCTGCTTTCGGGCAGGCCGTCCAGGGCGCCTGCTTCCCGCAGGGCTTCCAGTACGGCCTTGCTGACTCCCGAGCGGGCGATGAGGTCGTCCTGGGAGATAAATTCCCCCTGGGCGGCGGCTTCCTGCAGCATCCGGGCGGCCGCCTCTCCCACTCCCTTAAGGGCGGAGAAGGGCAGGCGGATTTTGCCGTCCTCGATTTTGTAAACGGTGGCGTCGGAGCGGTACAGGTCCACCGGCAGGAAGGTAATGCCCCGGGCCAGCATCTCGTAGGTCAGGTGCAGGGTGGCCAGCTGGTCGCTTTCCTTGGCGGTGCGCTCGTTGCTGGGAATGGCGTTTAAGGCGTCCATTTTGGCCCGCACGGCGCTGCGCCCTGCAAGAGCCGCCTGGGCGTCAAAGTCGCCGCCCCGCACCGTCAAGGTGGCGGAGTAGAAGGCTAAGGGGTGGTACACCTTGAACCATCCCAGCCGGATGCAGGCGATGACATAGGCGGTGGCGTGGGCCTTGGGGAACATGTACTTAATCTTTTTGCAGCTTTCGATATACCATTCGGGGACGCCGTGGCTGCGAAGGGCCTGATAGTGTTCCTCGGTAAACTTGGTGGCGGCGTTGCCCTTACGGGTGATCTCCATGATTTGGAAGGCCATTTTCGGCTCCAGACCCTTCTGCATCAGATAGGTCATGATGGAGTCGCGGGTACCGATGACCTCGGAAATGGTGCAGGTGCCGTTTTGAATCAGCTCCTGGGCGTTGCCCAGCCAGACGTCGGTGCCGTGGGAAAGTCCGGAAATCTGCAAAAGGTCGGAAAAGGTTTTGGGTTGAGCCTCCTGCAGCATCTGGCGGACAAAGCCGGTGCCCATTTCGGGAAGGAACAGGGTGCCGGTGTTGCAGTCGATTTCCTCCGCGGTGACCCCCAGCGCCTCCGGGGAGGTGAAAAGGGAAAGCACCTTCGGGTCGCTCATGGGCACCTCGTCCATGTGGATGCCGGTGATTTCCTCCAGCCGCTTGTAGAGGGTGGGCACATCGTGGCCCAGAATATCCAGCTTGAGGATGGTGTCGTGGAGGGAGTGGAAGTCGAAGTGGGTGGTGACGATGTCGGAGTTGGGGTCGTCGGCCGGGTGCTGAACCGGGGTAAAGTCGTACACCTCGTATTCCGCCGGCACAACCACCATGCCGCCGGGGTGCTGCCCCGTGGTCCGCTTGACTCCCGAGCAGCCCAAAGCCAGGCGCATTTCCTCCGCCCGGTGAACCACCATGCCCCGTTCCTCCAGGTACTTTTTCACAAAGCCGTAGGCGGTCTTTTCGGCAACGGTGGAGATGGTGCCCGCCTTGAACACATGGTCGGAGCCGAACAGCTCCTCGGTGTACTTGTGGGCGATGGCCTGGTATTCGCCGGAGAAGTTGAGGTCGATGTCGGGGGCCTTGTCGCCGTCAAAACCCAGGAAGGTTTCAAAGGGGATGTTGTGGCCGTCCCGGTTGAGCATGGTGGTGCAATGGGGGCATGCCTTTTCCGGCAGGTCAAAGCCGGAGCCCCAGACACTTTCGTCCACAAACTCGGTGTAGTGGCATTTCGGGCAGACGTAGTGGGGAGGCAGGGGGTTGACTTCCGAAATCCCCGCCATGGTGGCCACAAAGGAGGAGCCCACCGAGCCGCGGGAGCCCACCAGATAGCCGTCGGCCACCGATTTGGCCACCAGCTTTTGGGCGATCATGTAAAGCACCGCAAATCCGTGCTTGATGATGGAGCTAAGTTCCCGGTCCAGCCGCTTTTCCACAATTTCGGGCAGGGGGTCGCCGTAAATGGCTTTGGCCCGCTCCCGGGTGATGCGCTGCAGGTCTTCGTCGGAGCCTTCGATGTGAGGGGTGTAGGTCCCTTCCGGAATGGGGCGGATGTGCTCCACCCATTCGGCGATTTTGCGGGGATTTTCCACCACCACTTCGTAGGCCTTTTCCTTGCCGAGATAGGAGAACTCCTCCAGCATTTCCTCGGTGGTGTGGAGGTAGAGGGGCGCCTGATGGTCGGCGTCGGAAAAGCCCTTGCCCGCCATGAGAATCTCCCGGAAGATGGCGTCCTCCGGCTCCAGGAAGTGAACGTCCCCCGTGGCCACCACGGGGATGTTCAGCTTCTGGCCCAGACGGACAACGGTGCGGTTGTATTCCCGCAGGTCCTCTACGGTGAGGTTGGGGTTTTTCCGCAGCATAAATTCGTTGTTGCCGATGGGCTGAATTTCCAGAAAATCGTAGAAGGAGGCAATTTCGCAGAGTTCGCTCCAGCTTTTTCCGGCGGTGATGGCCCGGAACAGCTCGCCCGCCTCGCAGGCGCTGCCCACAATCAGGCCTTCCCGGTGCTCCACCAGCACGCTTTTGGGGATGCGGGGAACCCGGTAGTAATAGTTCAGATGGCTCATGGAGATGAGCTTGTAGAGGTTTTTGAGCCCCGTCTGGTTCTTGACCAGCAAAATCTGATGGTAGGCGTGGAGGCTTTTGGGGTCCTCCTCCACGCAGACCGAGTTGATCATGGCGGTGGAGGTGGCGCCCCGCTCGGTGCGGAGCAGTTCCAGCATCTTGAGGAAAATCTTCGCCAGCACCGCCGCGTCCTCGTTGGCCCGGTGGTGGTTAAACTCAAAGCCCAGATGCTTGGCCACGCTGTCCAGGGAGTGCTTTTTTAGCTGTTTGAAGAGAGAGCGGCTCAAAGGCACCGTGTCGATGCTGGAAAACTGGCATGTTAGGTTGCACCGCCTGGCGGTCGCCCGCAAAAAGCCCATGTCAAAGGAGGCGTTGTGGGCCACCAGGGTGGCCTGCTCGTTTCCAACAAAGCGGTAGAAGGCCTGTAATGCCTCCTCCTCCCCGGGAGCGCCCTCCAGCATCTCGTCGGTGATGCCGGTGACGTTGACAATTTCGGCGGTGAGGTTGCGGCCCGGGTTGACAAAGGTGGAGAAGGAGTCAATGATTTGCTGCCCGCGAATCCGCACGGCGCCGATTTCGATGATGCGGTCGGTGGAGGCGGAAAACCCGGTGGTTTCCAGGTCGAAGACGATGAATTCCCCGTCGAAGGGGACGTCGCTTTTGCCGGTGACAATGCGGGTGGTGTCGTTGACCAGATAGTTTTCCACCCCGTAAATCACCTTGAAGTTGGGGTCCTTCTTGCGGATTTTGGCGGCGGCGTTCATGGCGTCGGGGAAGGCCTGCACCACGCCGTGGTCGGTGATGGCCACCGCCGGGTGCCCCCAGCTGTAGACCCGCTCGATGAGCTTGTCCGCCGGGGTAATGGCGTCCATCATGGACATATTGGTGTGCATATGTAGCTCCACCCGCTTGACGGGGGCGTTGTCCTGGCGGCGCAGCCGCTCAATTTTGGCAATGTCCCGGGCCCGAATGCTCACCTCCCGGTCGTACCGGTCGAAGGAGGCTTCCCCCTGCACCACAATGCAGTCGCCTTTTTTTAAGTCGGCCAGCGGGTCGGGCTTGGACTGGTCGGAGATGTCCACAATGGCCATGACGGTGTTGGAGCCGGTAAAGTCGGTGATGTAGTAGGAGTAGATGGCCTTGGAGCCGTCTTTGCTTTCCCGGCGGTTGACGTTGAAGATTTCGCCCCAAACCACCGTATATCCCGTCTCGGCGTTGACCTCCTTGAGGGGGATGGGGCGGTTGCGGATGGTCCTGCCCATCAGCATCTCCATGGAGTCGGCGATTAAAGGCAGCCCCTCCACGTCGAAGGCGGCCCTGGTCTTCTTCCGCTGGGGAGCGGTGTTTTCCTGCGCCTCGGCGGAGGCTGCCTGCCGGGCCGCCGCAGCCAGGTGCTCCCGGTTGCGGCGAACAATTTCGGCCCACTCGGATTTTGCCGCGGCGTC
>JAKPGH010000048.1 GCA_029550985.1 Bacillota bacterium | reverse complement strand
CCAAGTTTTCCAGGGACACGCAGCACAAGGATTACTGCATCGACAAAATCGCCGAAGCCTCCGCCCACCTTTTGGGGGTCATCAACGACATTTTGGATATGTCCAAAATCGAAGCGGGCAAGCTGGAACTGGTGTACGCCCCCTTTGATTTTGAAAAGATGCTGATGCGCACCACCAACGTGATGCGTTACAGCCTCAGCCAGAAGGAGCACACCCTTCTGGTTTCCATCGACGACGCCATCCCCAGATGGCTGGTCGGCGACGAGCAGCGGCTGGCGCAGGTGCTGACCAACCTTCTTTCCAACGCGGTGAAGTTCACCCCCAACCGCGGGGAGATTTTCGTGGAGGCCCGAAGGCTTTCCTCGGAGGAAGACGGCACCTTCTGGGTGGAAGTTTCGGTTCAGGACAACGGCATCGGCATCGCCTCCGAGCATCAGGAAAAGCTGTTCCAATCCTTCGAGCAGGGGGACGGGGGCATTTCCCGTCGGTTTGGAGGAACGGGGCTGGGCCTTGCCATTTCCAAAAATATTGTGGAAAGCATGGGTGGAACCATTCGCGTCCAATCCCAGCCGGGGCAAGGCTCCACCTTCACCTTTACCTTCCCCACCAGAAAAGGGGAAGGACATGTCGCCCACCCCCAAATCAACTGGAAGGACCTGCGGCTGCTGGTGGTGGACAGTTCCCCCAAAACCCAAGGCATCTTCCAGCGACTTTCCGACACCCACGGCTTTTCCTGCCAAATGCTCTCCCGGTGGGAGGATGTCTACGATTTCCTGCTGCAGGAGGAGCCCTTCCACTTTGTGTTTATCGACCAAAGTTTGGTGGACGACGATGAAATTTGCGCCCATGCGTCCCTTTGGGAGCGGACCCATCTGGTGGTGATGACTTCCATCACCTCCTGGAAGCACCTGAGCCCCGAAAAATCCTTAGGCATTTACCGATACATACAAAAGCCTCTTTTCGCCTCCTCCATCATCGACTGCATGGTAGACTGCCTGACCCGCAGCCGCCAGCCGGACGACTGCGGCACTCCTCCGTCCCTGGCGGGACGCTGCATCCTGCTGGCGGAGGACATCCAAATCAACCGGGAAATCGTCATCGCCCTGCTGGAACCGGCGGGAATCACCGTCGAATGCGCCGAAAACGGCCTGAAGGCGGTGGAGATGTTTTCCTCCGACCCTCTGCGCTACGACGCTATTCTGATGGACATTCACATGCCGGAAATGGACGGATACCAGGCCACCCGGGCCATTCGGGCTCTGGGATTCCCCCACGCCGCCGAAATTCCCATTATCGCCATGACCGCCAACGTCTTCCGGGAGGATGTGGAGCATTGCCTCGACTGCGGCATGAACGACCACATCGGAAAGCCTTTGGATATGGACGAAGTGCTGCACAAGCTGCAAAGGCATCTGTCCAGGCAAAAAAGGAGCAGCTCCCAGGCCCGTGCCTGAGAGCTGCCTTCTATTTTGAGACTAAGCTTGAATGATTCCGCCTCCGCAGAGAATGTCGCCTTTGTAAAACACGGCGCTCTGCCCCGGCGTCACGGCCCGGTGAGGGGTTTGCAGCTCCAGCCGTGCTCCGGCCCCCTCGGGAATTACCAGCGCCTGGACCGGCTTTGCGGAGTACCGCAGCTTGACTTCAAATTCCTCCGGCTGTTCCAGCTTGTCCCGGTCCAGCCAGTTGAGCCTGGTCACCGTCAGGGAGGAGCGGAAGAGGGAGTCGTTTTCCGCCAAAACCACATCCCCCGTCTGGCCCCGAATCTCCTTGACGAACATGGGCTTTCCAAAGCTGATGCCAAGGCCCTTGCGCTGGCCGATGGTGTAGTGCCAGAGGCCCCGGTGTTCTCCCAGTACGCGGCCTTCTTCGTCCAAAAAGCGGCCGGGAGGGTTCTGGCCCGGGCGCAGCCTTTCCAGCACGGCGGCGTAATCCCCGTCGGGGACAAAGCAAATGTCCTGGCTGTCCGCCTTCTGCGCCACCGAAAGCCCCGCCTCGGCGGCTATGGCGCGAATCTGCTTTTTGTTTTTATCCCCCAGGGGCAGGTAGAGGTAGTCCACCAGCCAGCGGGGCAAATCCCACAACACGTAGCTCTGCTCTTTGGACAAATCCGTCCCTTTGGCGATAAAGGCGCCCTTTTCAGTTCGCAGCACCCGGGCGTAATGTCCGGTGGCTATGCCGGCGTCCAGCTGGCTTGCCACCTCCCACAGGGCGGAAAATTTAATGTGGCGGTTGCACCGCACGCAGGGGTTGGGGGTGCGCCCCGCCGTGTATTCGTCGGCAAAAGGCTCCACCACTTCCTTCAAAAAACGGTCCCGCAAGTCGAGGGTCCGGTGTTCGATTCCCATGGTTTTGCAAAGCTGAGCGGCTTCCTGGGCGTTATCCTGTCCTCCCCACATCCACAAGGTCACGCCGACGGGCTCCATGCCCTGCTGTTTGAGCAACAAAGCGGTGACGGTGCTGTCCACTCCTCCGCTCATGCCCACCACTACTCGTTTGATTTCCTTCATCGGACTATGCGCCCCTTTCCATTCCTGTTGAGAATGTATCACATCCCGCCCCGAAATGCAACATTCCGCTTTATCATACCTGTTCTTTCGATAAAATGCAATAGTATTATACCAAAAATATAGGTTTTGTAGGAAATTCCCGTCAAGAAAACAGCCCCTTTGGGAGGGCTGTTTTTTGCGTCAAGGAATCAGGAGGGCGGGAGGGCGGCCGGCATGGCGGTGGCGAATTTGATGCCCGCCTCGTCGAAGGCGTGTTTGAGCTGGCGGCGCACTTCGCTGCAGGCGCCAAAGCTCAAGCCGATGTGTTCGGTCCACATGCTGGCCCGCAGCTCCACGCCGTAAACGCTCAGCGCCCGTACGTAAACCGGCACCTTGGGCTGGCCCATCTCCTCGGGGGTGCGGGTATCCATAAACTTGGGGTGCTCGCCCACCACCCTGGCCATAATTTCCATGGCCTTTTCCATATCCGAGTCGTAGGTGATGATGACGTCGATGAAGGCGGAGGCCCTGGCCTGCTGGAAGTTGGAGTTCTCAATCATGTCCTTGTTGATGGTGGAGTTGGGGACAATGATGCGGCTGTTCATAAAGGTGCGAATCACCGTATGCCGCAGGGTGATATCCTCGATATACCCGGTGATGCCCGCGTTGACCAGCTTGATGCGGTCCCCCACCTCAAAGGGTTTGGACACGGTGAGGACGATGCCGTTGACGGCGTTGCCCAAAGATTCCTGCGCCGCAAGGCTGAGGGCCAGGGCGGCGATTCCGGAACCGGCCAGCAGCGTCTCGACACCGCTGTTAAACTGGGGAAGCTGCCCCAGCGCCAGCAAACATCCGCCCACGTAAATGGAAATGGCAATGACATTGTGCAGGAACTTCCAGTACAGCTTGTCGCGCTTTTTGTCGCGGGTAGCTTTCCCCACCAGTTTGGAAATCAGAA
>JAKPGH010000039.1 GCA_029550985.1 Bacillota bacterium | reverse complement strand
GAAAGATAATGGCGTCAGATCACGGGGGTGATGAGCTGCTCCAGTTGCTCCAGCACATCCAGCAGACCTCCGGTCAGGGCGTTGCAGAACTCCCGGTTTTGAGGATCGCTTGCGTCGATTCGCCATTTGCCCGCCGCGTCCCGGGTAAGGAATACGGTGGCGTCCCTGCGCACCCGCAGCATATCCTCCGCGCTGGTGGTGGAGAGGTACTCCTCCAAAAATTCGCTCCAATTGGCCTGGGAATGGTTGATCATGCAGTCGACCAGATAGGAGGCGGCGTCGGCGCTGAGATTGCCCAACGCTCCTCCCATATCCACAGCGGTGACCGCCACATCCACCCAGGCGTGGTCCCCCTCAATCCGCTCGGCCCCTACCGTCAGCTCCATGCGGGCAAGGGCGGGAGCCAATATATTGTGGTAAGCGTTGGAGAACGGCCCGTCCGGAGCCAGCGCCATCCACTGGGCGGCCAACCCCAAATCCCATTTTCGCAGCGCTTCCGCCAGCCCCAAAACGGCGCCGCTGGGGGTGGCGTTGTCCGCCGTGGAAACGGGCGGGGACGGCGGCCCGGGACGGTGTTCCTGCGCCTTGGAGTTCCATGGAATCAAAATCTGTATGGCCCAGATGGCGGCCCCCGCCACCACCACAGCCGCTGCCAATAACAGCCATCGAAACCGTTTCAACAAAAAGCCCTCCTTTTCCGTAACACCCTTTTATCTGCTTTATCTGCGGACTGGTTCTGTTTCATATTTATGAAAGACGCGGGCGGCTTATACGCAAAAAGGGCGGAAAAGCGTCTGAAAAACGGGCAAGATGGGGGAAAGCTTCCATTTTTCCTTGCAAAATGTGGAGATTTCCGCTATACTGTACCAATTAGTGAGTGATAGGAACGCAGGGAGGACAAAGGATGTATACACTGTTCAAGCAGGAGGGCCGAGCCCGCAGAGGCCAGTTGGAAACGGTTCACGGAACGGTGCAGTTGCCCGCCTTTATGAATGTGGGAACGGCGGCGGCCATCAAGGGGGGAGTCAGCTCCATTGACCTCAAGGAGCTGAAATGTCAGGTGGAGCTGTGCAACACCTACCACCTTCATTTGCGCCCCGGCGACGATGTGGTGCGGGACATGGGGGGGCTTCACCGGTTTATGAACTGGTCGGGGCCCATCCTCACCGATTCCGGCGGCTTTCAGGTGTTTTCTCTGGCCAAGCTGAGAAAGATTGCGGAAAAGGGCGTCACCTTCCGCTCCCACATTGACGGTCGGGAAATTTTCATGGGTCCCGAGGAGAGCATGCGGATTCAGTCCAATCTGGGCTCCACCATTGCCATGGCCTTCGACGAGTGCATCGAAAACCCGGCGGAGTACGAATACACCAAACAGAGCATCGCCCGCACCACCCGATGGCTGATTCGCTGCAAGGAGGAGATGGCGCGGCTCAATTCCCTGCCGGACACCATCAACCCCAGGCAGATGCTGTTCGGCATCAATCAGGGCTCCACCTACGAGGACCTGCGCATCCAGCACATGCAGGAAATCGCCGCCCTGGATTTGGACGGCTACGCCATCGGCGGCCTGGCGGTGGGGGAAACCGCCGAGGAAATGTACCGCATCATCGACGCGGTGGAACCTTATATGCCGGTCAACAAACCCCGTTACCTGATGGGGGTGGGAACTCCCGTCAACATCATCGAGGCGGTGTGGCGGGGAATCGATTTGTTCGACTGCGTCATGCCCAGCCGCAACGCCCGCCACGGCACCCTGTTCACCTGGCAGGGGGTGCGGATTATCGGCAACGCCCGGTACCAGCGGGACGACCGCCCCATTGACGAAACCTGCGACTGCCCCACCTGCCGCCATCATTCCCGCGCTTATATCCGCCATCTGCTGGCCTACCACGAGATGTTGGGATACCGGCTGGCGGTGATTCACAACCTTTATTTTTACAACTCTCTCATGGAGCGCATCCGCAAGGAAATCGAAGCGGGCACCTTCGCCCAGTTCCGCCGGGAGATGGTGCCCCTGCTGGACACCCGCATCCCGGAAGGACAGGACTAACGGGAAAAAAACCTTGCAAAAGGCGCTGGGTTTCGTTATACTATTATTTGTATTTGTCTACATTCCAAGGCCGCGTTGAAGCTTAGACGAGGCGAAATTCCCTTTGACCGGACCTTGAAGCAGAAAGGAAGTGTACCATGCAGAACTACTTGCTGCAGACAGCCGCAGGCGGTGGCGATTTGATGTCCCTGATATTGTACATGGTGCTGATTTTCGCGCTGATGTACTTTATTATGATTCGCCTCCAAAAGAAGCGGGAAAAAGAAAATCAGGCCATGCGGAACGCCCTGGAAGTAGGGGATGAGATTGTCACCATTGGCGGCATCATCGGCCGGGTGGTCAGCACCAAGGACGAAACCGTTTTGATTGAGTCCGGTTCCGCCAACACCAAGCTGCGGGTAACCAAGTCTGCCATTCAGGCCAACCTCACCGCTCAGGAAAAGGCCCGCGAGCGCGCCGCCGCGCAGGCAAAGGCCGCCCAGGCTGCCAAGGAAGAAAAGGCCCGCGCCAAGGCCGAGAAAAAGAAGAAGAGCGAATAAGCCGCGCTCCGTGCCCGGCATAACGCAAACAAGCCCTGCATATAGTGTAGAGAGCATACTACGCTACACTTACGGGAGGTGTTTGCATGTCCAGCAGGAGGGCGCAGCAAATGGAACAGAACAGTGTGGATCGGGTCGCAAAACCGATCCTTGTCAGTGTGGCAGCAGGAGCCATTGTCTGCATCGGCATTTTGCTGCTTTTGTCGGTACTGCTTTCCGTCAAGAATATTCCCCAGTCCCTCATCAGCCCCATGGCGATTTTCGCCATCATCGCTGGGGCTTTTACGGCGGGATTTGCCTGCGCCAGGATGCAGCGCAAAAACGGCCTTGCCTACGGCGCTGTCTGCGGAGTGGTCCTCAGCATTTTGGTGCTTTTGGCGGGAATTGGCCTGCCCGGCAACGACATGGGGATGCTTGCGTTGTTTAAGGTAATTTTTATGTTGTTTGGCGGCATGCTGGGCGGTGTGCTGGGCGTCAATGTCCGGCAACGCCGCAGACGTTGAAACAACCGAGAAATTATGCTATAATTTCCGAATGGAATCAGCAAAGAGGTGAACTGTATGAAGCATATTAAAACTTTGGCTAAAGGAAGCCTGAAGGAGTCGGCTCAGAAGGGCGGCTGCGGAAAGTGCCAAGCCTCCTGCCAGTCGGCCTGCAAAACCTCCTGCACCGTTGCCAACCAGAAGTGCGAGAGACAGGCATAAGGTAAACATTCAAGGGATTCCCAAAGGCTTTGCAGCCTTTGGCGGCCGAATGTAGTCCAAAGGATGTGGGGGGTACACCGTTACCCCCCATAAGTTGTTGATTGGCGTTGTTGTCAGTTCCGCCTTTGGGGCGGATTATTTGTGTAAAGGGAATTCGTATGATGATACATCGATTTCAATATCAGGACCTGTGGATTGTGCTGGATGTGGAGAGCGGTGCTGTTCACCTCGTCGATAAACTGGCTTACGATATGCTGGAGCATCTGACGCCGCCTTTGGAGCAGGAGCCGCCGAAGTCTCTGCTGCAGGCCTTTTCCTCCTACCCCGAGGAAGAAGTGGCGGAAACCTACCGGGAGCTTTACCGCCTCTGGGAGGATGGGCAGCTCTTCGCTCCGGACGGCCACGACGTCTTTGTGGAAAAGCTGGGGCTTTCCCCCGTTAAGGCCATGTGCCTCAACGTCTCCCACGATTGCAACCTCCGCTGCGCCTACTGCTTTGCCGGAAAGGGAGACTACCACCAGGGCCGGATGGTTATGGACGCCAGAACCGGCAAGCAGGCCATCGACTACCTTATCGCCGCCTCGGGGGACCGGGAGCGGCTGGAGGTGGACTTTTTCGGAGGGGAGCCCCTGCTGGCCTTCGATACGGTGAAGGCGGTGGTGGACTACGCCCGCAGCCGAGAGCCGGAAACCGGCAAGCGGTTCCGGTTTACCATCACCACCAACGGCATGCTGCTGGACGACGAAAAGATTGACTACATCAATCGGGAAATGAGCAACGTGGTCCTCTCCCTGGACGGCCGCAAGTCGGTCAACGATAAAGTTCGCGCCCGCATTGACGGCACCGGCTGCTACGATGCGGTGGTTCCCAAGTTTCAGAAGCTGGTGCAGCGCAGGGGAGACGGCGAGTACTACGTGCGGGGCACCTTCACCAAGTACAACAAGGATTTTGGCCAGGACGTGCTGGCCCTGTACGACCTGGGGTTCGACCAGGTTTCGGTGGAGCCGGTGGTTTCCGACCCCAAAGAGCCCTGGGCTCTGACCGAAGAAGACTTGCCCGAAGTGTTCGCCGAGTACGACCGGCTGGCTTCCATCATTCTGGACCACCGGCTGAGGAAAACGGGCCTTAACTTCTTCCACTTTATGCTGGACCTCAGCCAGGGGCCCTGCGCCATCAAGCGGCTGCGGGGCTGCGGCTGCGGCAACGAATACGTGGCGGTGACCCCCGACGGAGACGTATACCCCTGCCACCAATTTGTGGGGATGGAGCAGTGGCGGATGGGCAATGTGTTTGACGGCACCTTGGACAAAGATAAGAAAGCCTACTTTGCCGCCTCCACCATCTATCAAAAGCCCGACTGCCGCCAGTGCTGGGCCAAGTTCTACTGCTCGGGCGGATGCAACGCCAACAACTTCCGATACGAGGGAGATGTGCGCAAAGCCCACACTCTTTCCTGCGAAATGGAGCGCAAGCGGCTGGAATGCGCCATCGGCATCAAAGCAGCGCAACTGCTGCGGGAACAGGAGGTAACGGTATGACCCCTTGCACCATTGGTTTTATCGGCGCGGGACACATCGCCGGCGCCATGATCCGGGGCATGGTAGGCTCCGGCAAAGTAGCGCCGGAGCAGATTGGAGTTTGCGATGTTAATCCGGCCAGCATGGAGCGCTACGCCAAGGCGGGACATCCCACCTTTTCTTCCATCCCGGAATTGATGAAGGCTTGCCCCATCGTGGTTCTTTCGGTGAAGCCTCAGAACATGGGGGATGTACTTCCCCAGGTAAAGGACGGACTTACCCCCCGGACCATCCTGGTTTCGGTGGCGGCGGGAGTGACCGCCCAGCGGATTAAAGGCGTGGTGGGGGAGTGCAATCTCATTTTGGCCATGCCCAACACCCCGGTGGAACTGGGCCGGGGCGCCATTGCCCTGGGCAGGGTGGAGCCCACCACCGTGGAACAGCTGGAGCAGGTCAAGGCGCTTTTCTCCACCTGTGCTTTGGTGGAGGAAATTCCCCACGAAAAAATGCCGGAAATAATTGCCGTCAACGGCTCCAGCCCCGCTTTTGTCTACAGGATGGCCGATATTGTGTCCAAACAGGCCGCCGGCGCCGGCATCGACGAGGGGGCCGCTCTGCGGCTCTTTTGCCAGACCTTGATTGGCAGCGCCGAAATGATGCTGCGTTCCGGTGACCCCGCTGCCCTTGTGGCCCAGGTGGCCACGCCCGGCGGCACCACCGAGGCCGCTTTGGCCGCCATGGACGCCCATGGATTTGCCGAAAGCCTGCGGGCCGGCATGGAACTGTGCGCCCGTCGGGCCAGGGAACTCAATCAAGGAAAATAACCGGTCAGCTCATCGTCCCCCGATTCCCAGGCGTATGAATCGGGGGCTTTTTTCGGACAAAATACCTTTGCAGCAAACTGTTTGGAAATTCATCTAGGAAATATACAAATAGTATTATTTGACTGGGGCAATATCGGCTCCCCATAGCGACTTTTCACCTCGGAGAAAGGATGCTTTCCATCTTCTGGAATTGCAATAATAGCGGTTGTTCACTTTCAAAACCAGAAGAGGCGGCGGGGCGTCCATTTTTCGGAAGAGTGGCAAAAAACAGTTTTGTAGACACTCAAGAGACTTGCTTTTATAAGCTATTTTCTTTATAATCTATAGGTAACCCTTTAAATTTTATAGCAATTTTGCTATCGCATGGGGCAATGCAAATTCTGCCATCGGTGCCGAAAGGCCACGGATTGGTTTTGCAGGAATACCAGCCTTGCCTTGTAAAGCCCATGCGTTGGGTTATCCGTTTCTGCTTTGGGCGGAAGTGGAATTACGAACAGGAGGATTTGTCATGAAGCTAATTTTGTTGGGCGCGCCGGGAGCTGGCAAAGGAACCCACGGGGCAGCTATTCGAGACCAATATCATCTGCCCATTATCAGTACGGGAGATCTCATCCGCAAAGCCATTCAATCAGGAACCGATCTGGGAGAAAAGGTAAAATCCTATGTTTCTGCCGGCCAGCTTGTTCCCGACGAAATTGTCATCAATATATTGAAGGAGCGGCTCCAACAGCCGGATTGCCAGGACGGCTATATTTTGGACGGTTTCCCTCGCACCATTGCGCAGGCGCGGGCATTGGAGGAAATGGGCATCGTCATTGACCGGGTCATCGATTTGGAAGTGGACGATCAGTCCATTGTGGAGCGACTGAGCGGCCGTTTGGTGTGCAGCGCATGCGGGGCAAGCTACCACACCAAGTACAGCCCCCCCAAGGAACCCAACCTTTGCGACAATTGTAAGAAACCTTTGAGTCGCCGTCAGGATGACGAACCGGCAACCATTTTGGAACGTCTTCGTGTTTACCACGAACAAACCGAACCCTTGAAGGATTACTACGAAGCGCAAGGTAAATTGCGTCGGGTAATCGGGCAAGAGCAAGTGCAGGACACCACCCGGCTGGTGCTTGCCGCTGTTGCCAGTGAATAATTCCAGCGTTATTGGAGGTTTTCCCTGTGATTGAATTTCTGGATCAGCACGCACTATTGCACATATCCACCCAGACGGTTTTGCTGCGCATTCTTCTGGCCATCATCCTGGGAGGAATGGTTGGCTTTGAGCGCACCTACAAGGGACATTCGGCGGGCTTCCGCACTCATATTCTGGTTTGCCTGAGCGCTACCCTCATTATGATGACAGGTCAATATGTATTTGAAGTCACCGGAACGGGCGACGCGGCTCGTCTGGGTGCTCAAGTGGTCAACGGCATTGGCTTTTTGGGCGCAGGAACCATCATGGTCACAGGGAGACATCAAATCAAAGGGTTGACCACCGCCGCCACTTTGTGGTCGGCAGCGGCATTAGGTTTGGCCATAGGCTTCGGGTTTTATCTGGCGGCCATTGTTTGCTGCATTGCCGTTATTATCGTGACTTCCCTGTTTGAAAACCTGCAGGATCGCATGGTTTCTTTTTCCGGCTACATGCGCATCCATGTGGTGTTTGAATCCGCCGACCAAATCGCGGATTTCCTGCAATATTGTAAGAGCCAGGATATCAGCATCGACGATTTTCAGCAAATCAGTTCGGAAAAAGGCGTGTCCGCCCTCTTTAAAATTCGCCTCAAAAAGAAACTGCCCCACGCCGAAGTGGTAGAGCAGTTCCGTGTTCGTGAAGGCATCCTTTCGGTTGAAGAATACTAAGTTACATACATAGCTTCTCCCCCAAATCCTTGGGAAATACCAATCCAATATACCGAGCAAAAGACGCCCCTGATGGCATTCCATCGGGGGCGTTTTCTGTTTTCCAGCTATTAAGGCTCCGGCGGCTCCATTCCCAGCGTCGCTTCGGCCAGGGCAAGGGCGTCTGCTTCCACCCGCTCCAAAAGAGCGGCAACCTTCTCCTTACGAGTCCTCAAATTCTTCCAAAAGGCCGGGACGGCGGGGTGCTTGGGCAGCGGCTTCCCTTGCCAGCATGGACATTCGCAGCAGGATGGCCTCCATCTCCGCCAGGTGTTGTTGGGCGGCCTCCGCCGCGTCTTTTTGACCAGTCAACCGGAGCATCTGCCGGTCTACCGCGCGGATTTGCTCCTGTATTTCGGCCAGACGCCTTGCGCGAATGTGACTGAGCTCATCGTTGATATCCAATACCATACGCCGGCCCTCCTTTATCTCAGGAAATAAGATAAGCGCCGCCCTTTGGCAGCGCTTATCCATGTGAAACACAAATGATTACCCGACATCTGCGTTTCTATCTTACGCGGACTGTTCCTGTTCCGCCCCTAAGGCGGAAACCGGAGCTGGATAATTTGCGCCGGAGCTGCTTATGCAGCAGCTCCCAAAGCGCTAGGAAACGGGTAAGTATTCGCTTACCGGAGCAGGGACAGAACGCCCTGAGGCAGCTGATTGGCCTGAGCCAGCATAGCCTGGGAAGCCTGAACCAGGATGGAGTTCTTGGTGAATTCCATCATCTCTTTGGCCATGTCGACGTCGCGGATGGTGGACTCGGCGGCGGTCAGGTTCTCCTTGGTCACGCCCAGGTTGTTCAGGGTGTGCTCCAGGCGGTTCTGCAGAGCACCGAGGTCGGCGCGAGTGCCGGAAACGATGTTGATAGCGTTGTCGATGACGGCGATGGCGTCATTGGCGTCCTGCTGGGTGGCGATGGTAACTCTGTCCACACCGATACCCTGAGCGCTCATGTTGGCAACGGAGAGGGATACTCTCTGGTCAGCGCCGCCGTTGGCACCGATCTGGAAGATCAGCTCACCTGCGTTGGAGGAAGTGCCTTCGGCAACAGCACCAGCAGCGGCAATGAAAGTGGCCAAGTTAGCAACGGTGATATCACCTTCTGCGTCAGCGGCGGTAGCTACAATTTCTACCTTGCCCAGACCAACCTTGGTCAGGTCAATGGTAGTTTTGGAACCTTTGGTGCCATAACCAGTGGTATCAACAATATCGGCCAGAGCAAGCTTGGTAACGGTTGCGTTGCCATCGCTATCGGTAAAGGTAACATTGATATGGGTAGTGGCTTCCCCACCGGCTGCAGCCGCAGCGGTGAAGGTACCTTCTTTATTCAGAGACTCGCCGGTGATTTTGTTTATTTGGTTCTTGGTGCCAAGGGCCAGTCCCTCTACCCAAGTAGCGGAAGCGAATTTACCGGAGCCCAGGGATCCATCCAGCAACTTAATGCCGTTGTAGTGGGTGGATTCGGAGATGCGGGTGATTTCGCCTTTAAGGGCCTGTACTTCTTTGTCCAGGTTTTCGCGGTCTACTTCGTCCTTGTAGGTGCCGTTGGCGGACTGAACAGCCAGCTCGCGCATTCTCTGCAGAGTGGCGTGGGTCTCGTTGAGGCCGCCTTCAGCGGTCTGAATCAGGGAGATGCCGTTGTTGGCGTTCTGCTCGGCCATGGCAAGTCCGCGGATCTGGCCGCGCATTTTCTCGGAGATAGCCAGACCGGCAGCGTCGTCGCCGGCGCGGTTGATTTTGTAACCGGAAGCCAGTTTCTCCAGGTTCTTGCTGGTGGCGCTGTTGTTCAGGCCCAGCTGACGGTGAGAGTTCAGAGCGGAAATGTTGTGTTGGATAACCATTTTTGTTCCTCCTTGTAATTTGGGTTTGAGTCCCCCCGTCCGGGTAAAACGGGGGTGGTACTTGCGCGCCGCTTTCAAATCCTTTGTTGGCGTTGCGCAATCAAATGTTGGGGTTCGGCGCCGGAGTATGCCGCGTTCCCACACTCGGTGCGCCAAGACGTAAATGCTGTTTTACGCCTACATAAACTATATCGGTGGGGTTTCAGGAAACTTTAATCTAAAAAGAAAAAATTAAAAAGAAAAGCGCCGGATATGTCTACCCGGCGCGAAAATATGGCATGATTTAGCGGTTTTTCTTGTTGAACAGCTCCATGATGTCGTAGAAGCCGCTGTCGTCGTCATCGTCCTCAAAGGTCTGTGGCTCTGCTTTTTTCGCAGGAATGGCCACCGCAGCGGAGCTGGCGGAAGCACCGCTGCTGCTGGAAGAGGCGGTCTCCGGCGTGTCAAAGCCGGTGGCGATGACGGTGACAATCATCTCATCCTGCAGCTTGGGATCCAAAGCGGCACCCCAGATGAGGTTGACGTCGGGGTGAGCCTGAGAGTGGACCATGGATGCTGCAAAATCGACATCGTCCAAATCCACGTCTTCCGAAGCGGTGATGTTGATGATGATGCCTCTGGCACCTTTGATGGAGGTTTCCAGCAGGGGAGAGGAGATGGCCTGTGTGGCGGCCACCTGAGCCTTGTCCTTGCCGGACGCCCGACCCACGCCCATGTGGGCATAACCGGCGTTTTTCATGATGGAAGTGACGTCGGCAAAGTCCAGGTTGACGATACCGGGAACGTTAATTAGATCCGAAATACTCTGCACACCCTGGCGCAGAACGTCGTCGGCGGCGGAAAAGGCGTTTTTCAGGGTAATCTTTGTGTCGGAAATCATCTTCAGGCGCTCGTTGGGGATAACCAGCAGAGCGTCTACACTTTCTTTCAGGGCGGCCACGCCGGCTTCGGCCTGTTCCATTCTGCGCCTGCCTTCAAAGGCAAAGGGCTTGGTGACGATGCCTACGGTGAGAATACCCATTTCGTGGGCGATTTCCGCCACAATGGGAGCGGCTCCGGTTCCGGTACCGCCGCCCATACCCGCGGTGATAAACACCATGTCGGCGTCTTTTAAGGCTGCCGCAATTTCGTCCCGGCTTTCTTCCGCTGCCTTTTGCCCCTTTTCCGGAATGCCGCCGGCTCCTTTCCCCTTGGTCAATTTGCCGCCAATATGCAGCTTGTAGGTAGCCTTAGAGTTATTCAGGGCCTGGCTGTCGGTGTTGATGGAAATAAACTCAACACCATCCATGCCGGATTCAATCATCCGGTTGACCGCGTTGCCGCCGCCGCCGCCCACACCCACTACCTTTATGGATACTACCTTCTCCGACTCGTTATCCATACCAAAATTCATCTGCATTTTGGCGCCTCCCAATATGTATTTCAATTTCCTTATTTCACATTAAACTATCGTATTATAACACCAAATAACCATACTCTTTATTACTTTATCAAATCTTGCGTGAAAACACAATATAGCAAGATTGATTTTTTTCGTATCATTATGGTGTTTGTCCTTCGGGGGAAGTGCTGGTAACGGCGGCGGAACCTTCCTTTGGTGTTTCTTCCTGCCCGCTTTCCAGGGCTGGCTTGGAATTGTTTGGAAGGGGTGTAAAGACGCCGTTTTCCACCTTGCCCCACTTGACCAGAATCCGTTTGTTGCGGACATTGGTGGCATCCAGTTTGGCCTGGTCCTCCGGCCCCAGGTCGTCGATGACTTCCTTTAAGAAGGTGAGCTTGTACTCCATGTCCGCTTCGCTGCCAAGCTCCAGCACCAGCCGGGCTTCGTAAACCATCTTCATGTTGAGCCGGTCGCTGACGTCCACGTTGGTAATGGGGCCAAAGCCGGTTTTTTCGGCGGCATCCAGCAGATAGTCCAGCATCCGCAGCCGCTCCTGGTTTTCGGGGTGGTCGTCGGTTCCCAGCAAATCGCCGGGGGCGAACCCGTCCAAACTCAACCCCTTGATGATGGGAATTTCAGGGGGAATATAGAGGTCCCCCGTTTCCAACAGTTTTCCCTCCCGGGTGATGAGGCCCAGCAAATTGCCGTCCAGCACCGCCGCCGAGGGGGTGCACTGGGTCACCTGCAGCTCCACCCGCGGGGGAAAACGCCGCACCACTTTGACGCTTTCGATGTAGGGAAAGGTTTCCAGAATCTCTTTTTCCACCTCTTCGGTGGGAATACGCAGCAGGTTGTCCCCAATTTGGATGCCGGACACTGCAATGATGCGGTCGGGTTCGTATCGGTCGACCCCGATCACCTGAATATCCTCGATTTTAAAGAAAACGGTGAGGGAGAGGACTGCTCCGGCGCCTGTCACCAGGAACAACAGGAGCAGATAATGCAGTGTCCGCCTGCCGGTGCGCCTTCTTCTGCGCCTGGCCTGCTGACGAGCCGGAGTTTTGTCCCGGGTACCCACCCGGGAACTCGGCGTTTTATTCCTCTTCCTCGACACGTTGTTTCCTCCAAAATGATCCCAGATATGGCTGCGTCGGCAGCGTATTGCTATTCAGAAACCTTTTTAATTATAGCACCAAGGCTTCTTAAGTTTTTGTCAAAATCTTGATAACCCCGCTCGATATGGTTGATCTTGGTCACTTCGCTTTGTCCTTCCGCCGCCAGGGCGGCACAGCACAGGGCGGCGCCTCCCCGCAGGTCGGTGCAGACCACCCGCGCCCCGTGAAGTTTGGGCACACCTTCCACCACCGCCACACGGCCTTCCAGATGGATTCTGGCGCCCATGCGGGTCAACTCGTAGGCGTGCTTGTAGCGGTTTTCAAAGATGTTCTCTACCAACACCGAGGTCCCGGAGGCAATGCAGCTCAGCGCCATCATGGGGGACTGGGCGTCGGTGGGAAAACCGGGATAGGGCATGGTGCGCACCATCCGCAAAGGGCGGGGCCGTTGGGGACCTTCCAGATGAATGGTTCCGCCCGCGCAGCGGAGTCGGCAACCCGCCTCCTCCAACACCGGGAATACCGCCGTCAAATGTTGGGGCATGACGTTTTTCAGCAGCACTTCGCCGCCGGTGATGGCGGTGCAGCACAGGTAGGTGGCCGCCGCAATCCGGTCGGGAATGACGGTGTGCTCGGTGGGATACAGCTTCTTGACGCCCTGAATGTAGATGGTTCCGTTTTCACCGATGTGAATGCGGGCTCCGGCCCGCTGTAGGAAATTGGCCAAATCCACAATTTCGGGTTCCCGGGCGGGGTTGTGGATAATCGTTTCCCCTTCGGCGGTACAGGCGGCCAGCATGATGTTCTCAGTGGCTCCCACACTGGGGAAGGGAAGGGAGATGGTGGCTCCCCGCAATTTGTCCTCCACGGTGCAGTTGAGGTACCCGTGATCTTCTTTGATGGTGACCCCCAGCTTTTCCAAAGAGGAAAGATGCAGGTCAATGGGACGGGGGCCCAGTTCGCAGCCGCCGGGCATGGAAATAACGGCTTTGCCGCAACGAGCCACAACTGCCCCCAAAAACACAATGGAAGAGCGCATTTCCCGCATCAGATGCTCCGGAATGGTGCAGCCGTTCATGCCCTGGGTCTGAACGGTTACACTGTTCCCTTCCCGCACCACCTGGCAACCCAGGTTGGTCAGGATGTTGAAGGAAGCATCTACGTCGGTAAGACTTGGACAGTTATGTATCGTGCTGTGATCGATTAACAGTGTCGCCGCCAAAATCGGCAGTACGGAATTCTTGGCACCGTGGATTGTCAGTTCACCTGTCAGCTTTCTGCCGCCGTCAATGATGAATTTAGACATTTTTTCCACCCTTTCCTTACATTGCAGGGCGGAAAATCGTACAAGCCGGCCGGATTTCAGTCCGAAAGGCTTCTTCATCCCTGCAAGCTATACTATGCAAAAGGGTGGGAAGTGGTGATAAAGGCCCCGTTGACGGCTCAAAAAAGCGTAAAAAGAACCCGTTTTTGAAAATTTATGAAATCAGCTCTTCGATTTGACTGCAAATGCGCTCGGCGGAATCAATAATGGCCATGGATGCCGCGTTTTTTCCGATATTTCGCAGCTCCTGAGGGTCGGAAATCACATCTTCAATGACCTGAATCAGACGGGCTCCCGTCAAATCCTTCTCCTCGATGATGAGGGCGGCGTTCTTTGAAACCATCACCATGGCGTTGTGGTACTGATGGTTTTCCGCCACGTTGGGGGAGGGGATTAAAATGGAGGCTTTGCCCGCCGCCTGCAGTTCGGAAAGGGAAATGGCCCCCGAACGGCAGATGACCAAATCGGCGGCCGCCAGACAGTCGGGCATGTCGTCGATGTAGGTGCGAATATCCAGATGGGGGTCCCCCTGGGGATTGACCCCCCGCTCCCGTAACAGCCGGGGGAACAGCTCCACCCCGTACTGCCCGGTGGCGTGGATGTGGTGAATTCTTCCCTTGCCGGCATGCCAGGCCATCACGTCGGCGATGGATTGGTTGATTTGCTGGGCGCCGAGGCTGCCTCCAAAGCTGAGCAGGCAGATGCGGTCTCCAATCCCCATTTTTTGGCGGGCGGCCTTGCGGTCGGCCAGGAGGATTTCCTGCCGCACCGGGTTGCCGGTGATAACGCACCGGTCATGGACTTTGGGGGGGAGGTAATCCATGGCCTCGGGGACGGCCAGCAGCACCTTGTCCACATAGCGGGTGAGCAGCTTGGTGGTGACACCGGGAAAGGCGTTCTGCTCGTGAGTCAGGGTGGGAATGCCCATCTTGGCGGCCTGGCGCACCACGGGGCCGCTGACGTAACCCCCGGTGCCCATGCAGACGTTGGGGGAAAAATCCCGGATGATTTTGGCGGCCCGCTGGGAAGCGGTGAGCAGGTATGCCGCCGCCATGACGTTGTTTTTCAAGTTGTGGAGGGTCAGCTTCCGCTGAAAGCCCAGCACGTGGATGGGGGCGAAGTCGTAACCCGCCGCCGAAACCAGGCGGGCCTCCATCCCTTTGGGATTTCCGGCAAAGAGGATTTGGGTATCCGGGTGCTTTTTTTTCAAAACTCCCGCCACAGCCAGCGCCGGGTTGATATGGCCGGCGGTGCCGCCGCAGGCAAACAGAATTCGGATGGGCATTGTATTCGCTCCTTTGCCCGGTGATAATCAAAATGAGTAAAGCTACACTTTTTCCATGGTGGCCTGACGGGAAATGGCCAGCACTACCCCCATCTGGCAGAGCAGCATGACCAGAGAAGAGCCGCCGTAGGAGAAGAAGGGCAGGGAAACCCCCGTGTTGGGTATGGTGTTGGTGACCACCATGATGTTGAGGATGGTTTGCAACCCGACCTGGGCTGTCAAGCCCACGGCTACCAAAGCGCCAAAGCGGTCCTTGCAGCGCATGCCGATGACAAACCCCCGCCAGATGAGCAGCGCGAAGAGAATGAGGATGAAGGAAGCCCCCACAAACCCCAGTTCCTCGCAGACGATGGAAAAGATAAAGTCGTTTTGGGGTTCGGGCAGGTACAGGTATTTTTGACGGGAATTGCCGATTCCCACCCCCATCAGCCCTCCGGAGCCGATGGCAAAAAGGGACTGAATGGTCTGGAAACCGCTGTCCCGAGGGTCGGCGAAGGGGTCCCGCCAGGTGGACAAACGCTCCTGGGCGTATTCCAGCACGCCGGGAATCATAATGAGAATGCCAATCAACGCTATACCGATGATGGCGGCCAGCACAAACCATTTCATGTTGGTACCGCCGATGAGCATCATAATGGCGCCGATGGCCAGCACCAGAATGGTGCCGGAAAGGTGGGGCTCCGCCACGATGAGGGCGGCCAGCACCGCCAGGATGGAGACAAAGGGCAACACCCCGTACCGGAAGGTATCCATCCGGTGCTGGTTCACCACAGCCAGATGGGCAAAGACAATGACGACGGCAAACTTGGCAATTTCCGAAGGCTGCACGTTAAAGAAGGGCAGGGGAATCCACCGCCGGGCGTTGTTGATGGGGGGGCAGAACAGCACCACAATCAGCAGCAGGATGCTGATTCCCATAATCAGCCACGCCAGCCGTTCCAGCACCTTGTAGTTGACGGTGGAAATCATCAGCATCAGCACAACGCCCACCGTGGCAAACACCAGCTGGTTGGAGATAAAGGCGTAGGAGTTGTTGCGGTAATACAGGGCGTTGGCGTAGCTGGCGGAAAAGAGCATAATCAACCCGATGGTGAGAAGCAGCAGCACCAAAATCAAAAAAGTGAGGTCCACCCCTCCGGCTTTGACGTTGAAGAAGGAAAGAACGCTCTTTTTTTTATGAGAAGCGGGTTTTTGCTGCCGGTCGGCGGCAGGATTCTGGCGGCGGGGCAGACGGTCATCGGAGCCCAGGGCTCTGGTTGACATATCGCCTCACTCCTTTGCAATTTGATGGATAGCTCTGCCTTGCGGGTCTACAGGCGATACACCGCCCACAGGGCCAGGCAGCAGCCGATCAGCTCAATCAGGGAGAAGACCGCCACAATTTTGGTTTCGCTCCAGCCCGACATTTCAAAGTGATGGTGGATGGGGCTCATTTTGAAGAGCCGGCGTCCCTGACCGTACCGGCGCTTGGTGTATTTGAACCACCCCATCTGAATCAGGACCGAAAGGCCCTCCACAATATAGATAATGCCCATAAAGATCAGGAATATGGGAATGCGCAGGCCAAAAGCCAGCGCCACCACCATGCCCCCCAAAAACAGGGAGCCGGTGTCTCCCATAAAGACCTTGGCGGGATAGAAGTTCCAAATCAAAAATCCAAGACACCCTCCAGCCAAAGCGGCGGCGTACATCGCCATGCCGTTGCTTTGCCAGAGAGTGGCGATGGCCAAAAAGCCCAACGCAGCCACGAAGGTGACGGAGGAACACAAACCGTCGATGCCGTCGGTGATGTTGACCACATTCACCAGATAGACAATGCCCAGTACCGCCAGGGGATGGTAGAAAATCCCCAGGTCCACGGGACGCCAGAAGGGGACAAACACCACGGTGGACCGCTCGCCCGCAAGCCACAGGCCGGCCAGGTAGAGGATGGCGATGAAAAACTGCATGATCATCTTCTGCTTGGCGTTCAGTCCCAGGTTCCGCTTTTTGATGACCTTAATGTAGTCGTCCACAAAGCCCACCATGCCGAATGCCAGCGACATAATCAGCCCCAAAATGACCGCCATGCCGCCCCGCACCGAGGCGGTTTCCTCTCCCGGGCTGGTGGCCAGCATGAAAAAGCTCGCCAGAATGGCCAGCGTTGCGCCGCCGATAAACATCAGCCCCCCCATGGTGGGAATGCCTTGTTTTTTCATATGCCATTTGGGACCGATGTCCAAAATGGTCTGGCCGTATTTGAGACGGCGCAAAACGGGAATCAGCCAGAAGCCGGTCAGGGCTGTCAGGCCAAAGGATATGACTGCGGCAGTGACGACCGGAAGATTGGTCATGGGTGTTTCCTCCGTGGTTTTGATAAAAACGGGCTCAATAGGTTATTGTGTAACAGCAAAAGGAAATAATTTGTCGAATGTAAGGCCATGCCTGCAAAATTTATTCGGCGTAAAGCCGCTGGAGAAGGAGCTCCAGATGCATTCCCCGGCTGGCCTTAAACCACAGGACGTCTCCGGGGGCCGCCTGCCGGCGCAGGGCTTGATAAAGGCTGTCCTGATCCGGAAAGTGAAAGGCCTGCGCAAGTCCCGCCTGCCGTGCCGCCTCCACCGTGAGGGCCGAGCGGCTTCCGGTGCAGAGGAGAAGGTCGGCGCAGCCGGCGGCAATGGTCCCCACCCTGCGGTGGTCCTCCTCCTCCCGGCTGCCCAGCTCCAGCATGTCGGAAAGGACGGCAATCCGCTTGCCGGCGCAGGGCATGGACTTTAACGTATGCAATGCCGCCGCCATGGAATCGGGGGAGGCGTTGTAGCAGTCCTCCACAACGGTAAGCCCTTTGTGGGACACCACCTTCTGCCGCATCCCCTCGGGGGCGTAGCCTTTCAAAGCTGCTGCCGCCTGGGATGGCGCAATCCCCAACAGCACTCCGGCTGCAAAGCCTGCCAGAGCGTTGCGGACGTTGTGCTTGCCCAGAGTGGGAATTTGGGCGGGATACACCCCGTCCTCCCATAGAATTTCAAAGTGGGTGGAACTTCCATCTTCCCGCAGGTTTTGAGCCTTGAAGTCGTTGGCGGGGTTATCGATGCCGTAGCGGAGCACCCGCAGGCGGGGCATTTCCACGTCCGCCAGCAGGTCGTTGTCCCCGCAGAGCAGCAGGGGAGCACCGTTTGCCATCGAGTCCGCCAGCGCCAGCTTTTCGGCCCGAATGGCCTCGCGGGTGCCGAACTGCTGCAGATGCGTGACCCCGATGCCGGTGACAATGCCGATGTCGGGGGATGCGCAGCGGGCAAGGGGCGGCATCTGGCCGGGAGCGTCCACTCCCAGTTCCAGCACCGCCGCCTCGTGGGAGGAATTTAGGGAGAGAATGGTCTGGGAAAGCCCCACCTCGTTGTTGAAATTGGCGGGGGTTTTCAGGGTGGAAAAGGCGCTGCCCAGCACGCAGGCGGCCATTTCCTTGGTGGTGGTTTTGCCGACGCTGCCGGTGACGGCCACCACCTTCAGCCCCAGTTTCCGGCGGTAAAATCCCGCCAAATCCAGGAACGCCTGGCGGGTGTCCTTTACCACCAGCACCCGTTTGTCCTCAAAGGGGCGGGCGGAAACCGCAAAGGCGGCCCCCAGTTTCAAAGCCTCTGGAATATAGTTGTGGCCGTCAAACTTATCCCCCACCAGCGCCACAAAGAGACAGCCGGGAACAAGGTTGCGGGTGTCGGTGCAGATATGGGCAATGGGGCGGGAGGGGCCGTCGTAAGAAGCCCCCATCGCGGCGGCCAAATCCCGAATATCCAGAGGTGTCACTGGGCGTTTTCCTCCATCTCTTTTAGAATCTTAAGGACGATTTCCTTTTCGTCAAAGTGAATGGTGCCGTAGGGGAGCACCTGATAATCCTCGTGGCCTTTGCCCGCCAGAATCAGCACATCGTCCTTCTGGGCGTTTTTCAGCGCCC
>JAKPGH010000279.1 GCA_029550985.1 Bacillota bacterium | reverse complement strand
CCCTCCGATGACGACGCCGACGTGGAGGAAAAAACGCGCCTTGGGCTTCGGGAGGCGGTGGGAAGCCGGGGACTGGATGTCTCCCCTTTGGAAAACCTGCTGCGGAAAGTCGTCTCTCCGGAACGGTTTTACCAGTCTCCCGTCGATTACGGGCTGGTAACGGTGCAATTTCCCCACTACACTCCCCTGACCCTCACCAAATCGGAAATTCCACCGGAAAAGCTGGTGGACTACCTGATGGCCTCCGCTTCTTATTTTCCTCTGTTTCAGGCCAAGGTGATTGACGGCAAGCGCCACATTGACGGCGCCTATTACGACAACATTCCCGCCCGGCTGGCACTGCGCTGTGGGGCGGAGGAACTCATTGTCGTGGATTTGGCGTCCATCGGCCTGGTGCGCCCTTTGCGGGAAGAAGTCCCCGTCACCTATATCCGCTCTCGATGGTTTTTGGGCAACATCATGGAGTTTGATGCTTCCACCTCGGAGGAAAAGATGATTCTGGGCTATCACGACTGTCTCAAGGCTTTCCGGCGCAAGGAGGGGTGCTCCTACACCTTCCACCTGGGGGAGAGCAAGCGAAACGTGCTGCGACTGCGCAACGCCTTCCAGACCATCCGGCAAAAGTGCGGGGTCAGCATTCTCAAACAGTACTGGAAGCTGCCCCAGGAGCATGAGGAGACCCGAGCCCACGACAAGCGGTTTTACCGCTACGAGGCGGCGGACTACACCATAGGCCATGCCGTCACCAGCGTGGCGGAAATGGCCGGAGAGCTGTTCGGCATCTCCCCTTACCGGATCTACACCTTCCACCAATTTAACCAATTGCTACTGGAGGCCGCCTTTCAAAATGCGCCTCCTTCCGGCGCCACCTCCCACCGAGAGCGAGCCGTTTCCTCATCCAACCGGCACGGCGCCCGGCGGGTGGTGCAAAAATTCTACCGCATGCTGGAGCGGGCCTGTCTAACCGGCAAGCCACCGGAAGCCATGTGGGCGCTGGTGGGAGTCTCCCCCCGGGAGTTTCTCGCCGCCTACTATCTGCTTGCCCTGCGAATGACCTACGATTGATCTGGCCCACGGGGCGTTTTGTCTGTTTGTCGGACCTTGCGACTTTACAATTTTCCAGCCTTCCTCTATAATATGGGGTAGACTTATCTCTGGAGGGCTTTATGCTATTATACGATGATCTGCGGCTGCGGCTGAAAGAATGCGGCCCCCGGCTGCAAAGTCTTGCCGGCGCCTTAGGATTGGAAACCATACGGTCGCAACTGGCGGAACTGGAAAAGCAAACGTCCGACCCCAACTTTTGGTCGGACCCCGCCGCCAGTCAAAAGGTGCTGCAAAGGCAAAAGCAGCTCAAAAGCAAGCTGGACTCCTATGAAAAGCTGAAAAAGCACTGGGAGGACGCCCTGGAGCTGATTGCCATGGCGGAGGAAATGAACGACGAATCGGTGCTGGAGGAAGTCACTGCGGCCACCGAGGAAGTGGAAAAGCAGCTGGAATCGCTGCGCCTTGCCACGTTGCTGACCGGAGAATACGACCACAAAAGCGCCATTCTCACCTTCCACGCGGGAGCCGGCGGCACCGAGGCCCAGGACTGGGTGCAGATGCTGTACCGGATGTACTGCCGTTGGGCTGAACGCCACGGCTACAAGGTAAAAGTGCTGGACTATCTGGACGGAGAAGAAGCCGGCATCAAAAGCGCTTCCATTGAAATTGACGGGGAAAACGTCTACGGCTTTCTCCGCTCGGAGGCGGGGGTTCACCGCCTGGTTCGGGTCTCCCCCTTCGACGCTTCGGGTCGGCGCCACACCTCCTTCGCATCGGTGGAGGTCATGCCGGACATTGACGA
>JAKPGH010000277.1 GCA_029550985.1 Bacillota bacterium | reverse complement strand
ACAAACACAAGCTTTAACAGATCCCGGATGCTGTGGGTCAGCAAAAAATTCGGCTGCTTCATGTCAATACCCTCTTGCCGGGATGCCGTCCCGCATGCTTTCCCGAGTAAGTACCTGGTCCTCCATCACCATATCCTCCGGGTTTTCGCCGCGAAGCAGAGCCTCCACCGTATCCATCACCGCCGGGCCCAGGTTGGGGTCAGTCTCCACAATGGCGTAAATTTCGCCCGCCTCCAGGGCCTCCAACGCCTCCTGCTGGCCGCCAAAGCTGATGACCACAATATCCTTGCCCGGTTCAAGCCCCAGCTCTTTCATGGCCTCCATGGCTCCCAGCGCCATGGCGTCGCTGTGGGCAATCAAAGCGTCGGGGCAGCGGTCGTTTCGCAAGTAGATGCGGAATGTCTCCTTGGCTTTGGAAAACATAAAGTCGCAGTTGACGCTGTACCGAATTTGATATTTTTCATCCTTGCCTAGCAGGGAGCGGATGCCGCCGCTGCGCTCCACCGTGTTGGACGCTCCCACGGTGCCCAACAACTCCACCACGTCCACCCCATCCTCCCGGTCGCGGAAGGCGGTCATCAGCTGCAGTGCCGCCAGCTCCCCCTGCAGCTTGTAGTCATAGCCCACGTAGGCGGCCACCTTGTCTCCGTCCGAGATTTTGACGGAGCGCTCCACCACAATGACCGGTATCCCCGCCGCCCGGGCTTCTTCCAAAACGTTGTCCCACCCCGAAAGGACCACAGGCGTAAAGACGATGGCGTCCACCTGGTAGGTAATAAGGGAGCGCAGCGCCTGAATTTGGGCGTTTTGGGTGCGGTCACATTCCAGGGTGAGGAGCTGAATGCCCCGAGCCTGGGCAGCCTCCCGAATAGAGGCGCTCAGACGGTCCCGCCAGCTGCTTTCGCTTAGAATATCCACATACCCCACCACCGGGGCGGCCTTCGGCTCCTGAGGCGGTTGGGAAGCGGGTTTTAGGAAAAAAACCAGAGCTGCCAGACAAAGGGCCAGACCCGCCCCTATGGCGATTCGTTTCACCGTCCCCAACTCCTTGCCGAAAATGTTTTCTAAACTTAATTATAAATATAACTTAAACTTTTGTCCATGGTTTGAAAAATATAGATTCTATGCACAGTCTCAAAATAAAGCGGCTGGATGGCAGTCATCCAGCCGCTTTGAATATTTTACCTCTGTTTAAATGCGGTGCAGCAAATCGGTGTAAGTAGGCATGGGCCAATATTCGGCTCCCACCATGGTTTCCAGGGTATCGCAGCTTTCCCGCAGAAGGGCCATCTTGGCCCGCACTTCGGTCTGCATCAGGCCGGCCCGCTTGCGCAGCTCTCCGCTCTTGGCCGCCTGGCAGGTTTCGGCAAGATCTTCGCAGCGCTGCACCATCCGCTCCACCTGCTCCGAAATGGCCGCAAGCCTGCGCCTTAACGTCTCGTTTTTGACGCCGGCTTTTTCCATGGAATTGAGCGTGTCGGAGAGGAGCTCCATGTACCTGACGCAGGCGGGGAACACCTGCTGCTGCGCCATGTAGAGCATGGTTTCCGCCTCCACCCCCACCACTTTGACGTAGTTTTCCAAAAAGATTTCGTGGCGGGCATGGCATTCGGCTTCGCTCAGCACGCCGGTGCGGCGGAACAGCTCGATGTTTTTGGGGTTGGTCAGGGAATCCAGCGCCTCCACCGTGTTGAGGTTGAGCAGCCCCCGGCGGGCGGCCTCCTCCATCCATTCCTGGCTGTAGTTGTTGCCGTTGAAGATAATCCGCCCATGGTTCTGGACGGTGTCCGCCACAATGTGGGCCACCTCGTTCTCCACATCGTCGCACTCTTCCAGCCGCCGGGCAAAGCGGGAGAAGACGTCGGCCAGGGCGGTGGCAAGAATGGTGTTGAGGAAGGCGATGGACTGGGAGGAACCCAGCATCCGGAACTCGAATTTGTTGCCGGTATAGGCGAAGGGGGAGGTGCGGTTGCGGTCGGAGTTGTCCTTTTCCAGACGCGGCAAAATGGCCACGTCGGTGTTGAGGGCGCACCGGTCCCGCAAGCTGGGGCGAATGCCGTTGGCGATGCTGTTGAGCATCTCGGTGTATTCGTTGCCCAAAAAGATGGAGATGATGGCGGGAGGAGCCTCTCCGCCGACCAGCCGCTGCTCGTTTCCGGGAGC
>JAKPGH010000314.1 GCA_029550985.1 Bacillota bacterium | reverse complement strand
GCCGTCAAATCCGATGACGGTGATTTGGTCGGAAAGGCCCCGGGCTTTCACCGCTTCGCCGGCGCCCATGGCCATCTCGTCGTTGGTGCAGTAGATGACCTTGATGTCGGGGTTGGCGGTAATTAGGTTTTCGGCCTGCGCCATGCCCTGGGCACGGTCGGAATAGGCTGGAACCACATCGCCGGCAATGACGAGATTGGGATTGCCTTTGATGCCGTCCAGGAAGCCGTTGACACGGTCCTCATGGGTCTTGTTGCCGGGGGTGCCGGTGATGATGGAGATTTTTCCGCTGCCGATGGTGTCGCTGACCCACTCGCCCGCCAGTTTTCCGCCGGCGTAGTTGTTGGTGCCGATGAAGGTGGCGATCTTGCCGCCGCTGGCGTTGGTGTCCAGGCAGATGACGGGGATTCCCTGGGCGTTGGCCTTTTCAATGGAGGCTACGATTTCGGTGGTGCCGCAGGGTACCACCAGGATGGCGTCCACATTCTTTTCCAGCATGGTCTCGAACATGGCAATCTGCTCTTCCACCTTGGTTTCATCGGGAGGGGCGATGCATTCGAGCTTGATCCCCAGCTTGGCGGCTTCCGCTTCGGCAAACTCCTGCATTGCCACAAAGTAAGGATTGGTCAGGGTTTTGGGAAGCAGGGCGAATACCAGCTCTTTCTGTTCCGGGGCGCTGCTTTCGGGAGCTGCGCTGGATGCCGGCGGGGCGGGCGCCTGGCTGGACGATGCCGGAGCGGGCGCCTGACTGGACTGCGACGAAGCTGGTGCCGTGGTGGAATTGCATGCCGCCATCAGGAATGAGAGGCACACTACCAATAAAAGTGCTGTAAACTTTTTCATAGTTATCCTCCTTTATTTGATTCGGCAAAGCCGAAATCTCATGGAATTAGCCCACCCGGCGGGCTTCGATGCGCTTGCGGATGATGTCGATGCTGACCGACACCACAATCACCAGCCCAATGACAATGGACTGCCAGTAGGTGGAGATTTGCAGCAGCACCATGGCGTTGCGAATGAGGGCCACCACCACGGCGCCGATGATGCTGCCCATGGCGCTGCCTTCACCGCCCACGATGGAAGTGCCGCCGATGACGGTGGCGGCAACCGCTTCCATTTCGTAACCTTCGCCGGCGATGGGTTGGGCGGAACCCAGACGGGAGATGTACAAAAGAGAAGCAATGGCCACGCAAACGCCGGAAATCATATACGCCTTAATGCGGTTTCGCACGATTTTGACGCCAGAAATCTTCGCCGCCTCCACATTGGAGCCCAAGGCGAAGATATACCGCCCCGTTGCCGTTTTGGAAAGGATAAATTGCCCGGCAATAGCCACCAATATGAACATATAGGCGGGGAGGGGAATGCCCAGAAAAGACTGGGTTCCCATAAAGCGGTAGGCCTCCAGCTTGATGTCGATGGGGGAGCCTTTGGTCAGCAGCAGCGCCACCCCCCGCAACGCCCGCATGGTGCCCAGAGTCATGATGAAAGGGGGCATTTCCAAATAAGCAATCACCGTTCCGTTGAGGAAGCCGATGACCGCCCCAATGACCAGCCCCGCCAAGACGGCCAGCAAAATGCTTTCGGTGTCCCGGATAATCATGCCGGCCACAATGGCGACCACGGCCAGCAGGGAGCCCTGGGAAAGGTCAATGCCGCCGGTAATGATGGGGAAGGTCATCCCAACCGCCATGATGGCGTAGGTGGACGCCTGCCGCAGGATGTTCATCAGGTTGGAGGTGGTCAAAAAGGTGTCCGGCTTGATGAGGGACATTAACACAAACAGCACAATCAGCGGCAGCACCGCCGAAAACCAGGGCTTGTTGGTAAAGGATGTAGTCTTTCGATCCTTAATGGGTAGCTTCAACTTTTCCATAACTGCCAGCTCCTCCAATTGCGTATTTCATAATCTTTTCCTGCGTTGCCTCTTCGCGGCTCAGCTCTCCGGTGACCCGGCCCTCGCACATCACGACGATTCGGTCGCACACGCCGAGAATCTCCGGCAGCTCGGAGGAGATGACAATGATGGCCGCTCCCTGGGCTGCAAGGTCGTTGATGATTCGATATATTTCGCTTTTGGAGCCCACGTCGATGCCGCGGGTCGGTTCGTCAAAGATATACACCTTGGTTTGGGCGCACAGCCATTTGGAAAAGACAACCTTCTGCTGGTTGCCGCCGGAAAGAAACTTGGTTTCCCGCTCCACGGATGGTGTCTTGATGGAAAGCTTTTCCCGGTATTCTTCCGCCGTTTGATGCTCCAACGCCTTGCTCAGCACGCCGAATTTCTTAAATTTGTGGAGGGCGGGCAGGGTGACATTTTCGTACATGGGTTTGTCCAGCAGCAGTCCCTCCCGCTTGCGGTCTTCCGGCAGGTAGCCGATGCCGATTTTGATGGCGTCGTGAGGGGTGTTGATGACAGCCGGCTTGCCATTGAGCTTGATGACTCCTTTCTCCTTGGGCAGCATTCCGATGATGGCCTTGGCGGTGGAGGTTCGGCCGGAGCCCACCAAGCCGGATAGCCCCACCACTTCGCCGCTGCGCACCTGAAAGGAGACGTCGTAGATGGTTTTGGGAACCGTTAAATGTTCCACCTCAAACATTACGTCGCCAATTTCCACCTGGCGCTTGGGGAATTTTTCTTCCAGCGTTCTGCCCACAATCATGTTGATGATGTCGTCCAGCTTGGCCTCTTCCAAATTGGGCAGCTGACCGATAAACTTTCCGTCCCGCAGAACGGTGGCCCGGTCGCCTATGTACTTGATTTCCTCCATCCGGTGGGAGATGTAAATAAAGGTGATGCCCTTTTCTTCCTTGAGCTTGTTGACGGTGTTAAAGAGGTTGTCGATTTCGTTGTCCGAAAGGGCGGAGGTCGGCTCGTCCAGTATGATGATGGACGGCTGCTGAGAGAGAATCTTTGCAATTTCCACAATCTGCTGCTCTGCCACCGAAAGCCGACGAACCTGGGTGCGGGGGTCGATGTCGATGCCCATTTCCCGAATCCAGTACTGGGCCTGGGCGTTGGTTTCCTTCCAGTCAATGAGGTTGGCGGAGTTTTTGATTTCCCGGGAGAGGAAGATATTTTCCGCCACCGTCAAATGGGGCACCAGGCTGTTTTCCTGAAACACCGTGCCGATGCCGAGTTTGCGAGATTCCAGAATATTGGTGGGCTTAATTTCCCGCCCGTTTAACAGAATCCGGCCCTCGTCGGCGGTATACACCCCGGTTAAAATCTTGATGAGCGTCGATTTGCCTGCACCATTTTCCCCCAGCAGCACGTGGACTTCTCCGCGGCGAATGTCAAAGGAGACATCGTCCAGTGCCTTTACCCCGGGGAACATCTTGGATACATGCTCAAAGCGCAGAATGACATCCTCGTTGCCCAATCGAAGTTCCCTCCTTTCCAAATACACCTCTCTTACCGGCTTTACCCATTGGGCGCTATCACGACTTTCATGCTGTCCTCCGCCATCCCTTTCTTTATGGCTTCTTCCGCTTGGGCGAGGGGATAGACATGGCTGACAAATTTATCCCAGGGGAACCAGTCCAGAGAACGCACCATCATCTCCATACACGCCTGATAGGAGTTGTGAGTGTGGTTGCACATGCCGACGATGCGCAGGTTCTTGGCGCAAATTTCGTGGATGTTGAGCATGACGCCGCCGGTGTCCACAAAGTTGCCCGGCTCCAGATACATGCCCGCCTTGCGGAGCATCCGCAGCCCTTCCGGCACCACCGAGGGAATGCCCGCACATTCCACCACAATGTCCGCTCCGCGGCCGCGGGTTTCCTGCATCACCAGTTCGATGCGCTCTTCCTCGGTGGTGTTTTTGACATTGATGGCGATATCCGCCCCAAATTCCCTGGCCAGGTTGAGACGGTAATCGGAAATATCGGTGACGATAATTTTCCCGGCCCCCATCATCCGCGCTTTGATGACATGGGCAAGCCCCAAAGGCCCTACTCCCTGCACAACCACCGTGTCGTTAAAGTTAAAGCCTTCCAGGGAAAAGGCGTTGAACTCCTTGGCTTTGTCCAGGGTCCATGTGACGCACAGCACTTCGGTCAGCACGGCCACCTTGTCGGGCAGGGCGTCGGGAATTTTGTATAGGCGGGTGCCCGGTTCGATGTAGATGTACTCGGCAAAGCCGCCGTAAAGGTGGTTGCCGTCCAGACAGGAACGCATATTGCCGTAGCTGAACTGCAACTTTTCGCACCAGGGATAGCTGGGCATGTTTTTGCAGTACCAGCACTTTCCGCACACCACGTCGGGGCACATGGTCACCCGGTCGCCGGGTTTGAGGATGTTTCCGTCGTACTCCAGGTTGAGGGAGCCTTCCCGGTCAATTTCCTCGATAATCAGCACGTTTTCATGTCCCTGAATGATGGGATATGGAATTTGAATTTCATTTTTGGTGCCCTTGTTTTGCACGCTTTCGCCTTTGTAGGTGTGCTTGTCGGTGCCGCAAACACCGGCCATGACCATTCGGCCGATGGCGGCTCCTTTGCCCAATTTGGGCATGGGAAATTCCTGAATTTCGATTCTGCCCGGTTCCACCAGTACCGCTGCTTTCACCATCTTTGCCATACCCGGTTTCCTTTCTGCTTTTTATTTCATCAAGCAATGCCGCTGTTTTTTCGATTTGGGACAATATGTACATCCATATCATAGCTTAAGAAAAAATAGAATTTTGTATATTTCTAGCGGATGATTTCAATTGCCGGAAGAACATATCCCCATGGATGAAAAAACGTCAGGGCGGGAGTGGTGTACACCACTCCCGCCCTGACGGGTAGGGAGGTCCAATCTTCTCTTTAGGAGCAGTCAATGAATGCTGTTACTCTTTGTCGGTAAAGAGGCGAGACAACGGAGCCTGTAGCTCGGATACCGACGGCGCTGAGAAATAGGGGATGCCGGCATCGGCGGCATAGTTGGCAAAGTAGCCGTCCGCGTCTCCATCGGTAACCACCAGCAGGGCGTCCGCCGCCGGCAAAACGCACTCCGCCAGAGACATGGTGGAATTATCCCGCCGGGCGTTGCCCCCCAAATGGGCCACCAGAACCTGGCAGTCACTCTGTTCTTCCAAGGCGGTTGCCCATTCCTCCGCTCTGAGCTGCTCATCCGCCAAGGTGATTCCACTGGCGGTCAAGCCTTTGGGGCTGACTCCGGCCACTAAAATGACCGTTTTCGCCTCCCCCAGTTCCCAAGGGAGGGCCGTGGCGCTGGATATGTACGAAATATCCAGGCGATGGATGATTGCCGTTAACATCAGCAGATCGGCGCTTTGCCCCAAAGAGGTAATCAACACCGGTTGCGCTAGAGTAAAATCCGTTTCCACCGCATCGGAAGGTTGGGATAATGGCGTTCGAGAAGATTCTAAGACAGAGGTTGGAGTTGATTCTATCGAACTCTCGATGGGGATATCCGGTGCAGGAGCGCAGGCGCAGGCCAAGGTACAGCATACCATGAGGCAGAATAACCATATACGTCGCGTATTGCTCGCCTCCCTTCTGGAACCATCTTAACAAGTATCTTCTTCGGCGTCAAGCAGCCTCATCCAAGTCGTAGGCCAGAGCCTTGCCGTCCCGACGGGGGTCCGCCGCGCCGTGGTAGGTTCCATCCGGCAGAATCATTACCGCATGGGCTCCGCCAAAATAGGCGTCGTTCTTACCGTAGTACTCCACAATGTGGCCTTTGCGTTCCAGGGCGTTGACAACGGAAATGTCGATACCCCCTTCGATTTTTAACGGGCCGTCGTAATTCTGGTAGATGCGCGGTTGATTGATGGCGGTTTGGATATCCATATGAAAATCGACGATATTGCTCACCAACTGGGACATGGTGGTGATGATGCGGGAGGCGCCCGGAGTGCCCATGGTGGCAATGGGCTTGCCGTGCAGGTCGAACAGGAAGATGGGGCTGATGGTGCTCCGCACCTTTTTATTGGGTGCCGGCGCGTTGATGGCGGTTGCGGTTGAGGAGAAGTTGCTAGCCAGATTGTTGAGCACAAACCCCCTGCCTTTGACGGTGACGGTGCAGCCAAAGTACTCGCTGAGGGTGTTGGTCATGGCCACCATATTGCCGTACCGGTCGATAATGGAAACATGAGTGGTGTGCTGTCCCTCGTAACCCGCCGGCTGCCCTTTCAACGCACCGAGGGATACGGTATCCATATCGATTTCTTTCACCCGGTCTCTGGCATAGCTTTTGAGCGTTAAATTCAGCGCCAAAGTGGGGTCCACGAAATCAGGGTCTCCGATGTAAGGGCTGCGGTCGGCCAACGAGCGCTTAAAGATTTCCGACCAGACGTGGATGGATTCGGGGGTGTTGTGGCCTAAGGCTTGCATATCAAAATGCTCCGCCATATTGAGACTTTCCAGTACGATGACTCCGCCGCTGCTGGGAGGGGCCGTCACCACCGTGTAGCCCCGGTAGGTGGTGGAAACCGGTTCCCGCACGGACACGCGGTAAGCGGCCATATCCTCCATGGTGAGGAATCCGTCGGCTTCCTGCACCGACTCCACCAAATCCCGGGCAATTTCACCGGTGTAAAACACATCGGGACCCTGCTCCACAATTAGCCTCAATGTCTGCGCATAGTCGGGATTCTTAAAGATATCCCCTACTACATACGGAAACCCGTCGTTGAGGAAAATGCGAGCGGATTCTTTGTGGAAATTCAGGATTTCGTAGCTGTCCATGTATACCTGCGCCATGCGGGGGGTGACCACAATGCCATATTGGGCGTAATCGATGGCCGGCTGGAGCAGTTCCTGCATGGGCAGGGTGC
>JAKPGH010000312.1 GCA_029550985.1 Bacillota bacterium | reverse complement strand
ACGGCAAAAGCAGCAGAAGTAAACGCCGAATCGGAAACACCTCCTAACAGACGGCAGCAGAAATAGCTGCAATCATCCTGTGCCTGCCGGGCTGCAAACGGCGCAGGTTCCGGCAAGCAGAGAAAGATGGCATCGATGGGTGAAGGCTCAAAGGCATGGAAACACCGTCGGCACCCTGCCGGGTGCCAAACGGCGTAAAGGATATAGGTCTATAGAGGAAGAAAATACCTCAGCGCTTTTGCTCCAACCAAAGGTAAATGGCCAAAGCGGTTTTGGAATCTTGAATTCTGCCGTCCCGGCAGGCGGCCAACGCTTCCGCAATGGGCAGGGTGACCACGTCGATGGATTCCCCCTCGTCCAAGTGCTGGGCGGTGGGCACAAGTCCTTCGGCGGCGTAGAGATATTGCATCTCCGAGGTGTAGCCCGGGGAGGGGTAAAAGCGGCCCAACTCCCAGACTTTTTCCGCCCGGTATCCCGTTTCCTCCTCCAGCTCCCGGACGGCGCAGTCGGCGGGGGATTCGCCGGCTTCCAGCTTTCCGGCGGGCAGTTCCAGCAGTTCCTTTCCCACCGGGTGGCGGAATTGGCGCACCAGCAAAAGGTTTTCACCGTCGGCGCTGGCCAGGATGACAACGCCGCCCATGTGTTCCACCACTTCCCGGGAGGCGATGTTGCCGTCGGGAAGTTCCACTTCGTCCAGATAGAGCTTGAGGATTTTTCCACTGTAAATGGTTTGGCGGGAAACCAGATATTCTTTTGCCATGGTGACACGACCTTTGTTCATCGAAATTTTTCAAGGATTTTATTGGAAATGGCGAGTTGTCCTTGCAGATTTGGATGGATGATACAACCTGTGGGCTGCATATTTCTGTTATAGACGCACTTACCATTCAAGGGCTGGAGGTTATTACCATGTTGCAAGAGTTTTACAGGCAGCCCCCCACCTACGAGCGGGTGCAGGAGGCCATCTGGTCGCTGCAGGAACACTACCCCTGCCTTAAGGTGTTCCCCATTGGAAAAAGCGTGCTGGGGCGGCACATCAACGCCCTTTCCATCGGCAACCCCACCGGGGCCACCCTGTTTGTGGGGGCCACCCACGGGTTGGAGTGGCTTACCTGCATGATTCTTATTAAGTTCTGCGAGAATTTGCTCAACGCCCTGGAGACGGGGGGAAAGGTGTCGGACATTGACGTGGGGCGGGCGCTGTGCAACCGCTCCCTGGTAATTGTGCCCTGCCTCAATCCCGACGGGGTGGAAATTGCCCTCCAGGGCACCGCAGGGGCGGGGAACCGGGCGGACTGCATTGAGGAGATGTTGCAGGGGCAAGACCCTCGTTTGGTGTGGCAGGCCAATGCCAACGGGGTGGATTTAAACCACAACTTCGACGCAGGCTGGTGCATTGTGAAGGCAATGGAAATGGCCGCCGGCATAACCAGCCCCGGGCCCACCCGGTTTGGAGGCGTTCACCCCCACAGCGAGCCGGAGACCATCGCCATCACCACCTTTTGCATGACCCACCAGCCCCGCAGCCTCTATTCCCTGCACTCCCAGGGGGAGGAAATCTACTGGTATTACGGCTGCAATACCCCGGCCCGCAGCAAGATGATGGCACAGATTTTGGCTTCCTCCAGCGGCTATGCCCTTGCCAAACCGGTGGAGATGGCTTCCCACGGCGGGCTGAAAGACTGGTTTATCGAAAAATTCCGCCGGCCCGGCTTTACCATCGAGGTGGGGCTGGGGAA
>JAKPGH010000309.1 GCA_029550985.1 Bacillota bacterium | reverse complement strand
GCTGTCCTGTATCTCCCTGTACTTCTTTGCGCCCCTGCTGGCTCAGTTGGCCATGAAGTTTGGTTCTCCCGAATACTTCTGGCTTTCCATCTTCGGTTTGACCATCATCGCAGGCGTGTCTTCCGACTCCATGCTTAAGGGCCTGATGTCCGGTGCCTTCGGCCTGTTGCTTTCCACCATCGGTATGGACCCCATCGAAGGTGCCAAGCGCTTCATGTTCGGCCAGTCTGCTCTGTATGAGGGCATCAACACCACCTGCGCCCTGATCGGTCTCTTCTCCATGTCTCAGGTTCTGATTCTGGCGGAAAAGAAGATTAAGGAACGGGCCAAAGCTGCCAAGTTTACCGATAAGCTGGCCATCACCCGCGAAGAAGCCAAGCTTTTGACCCCCACCATCCTGCGCTCCTGGATTATCGGTAACCTCATCGGTATTCTGCCCGGCGCCGGCGCTTCCATCGCCTGCTTTATGGGTTACAACACTGCCCATCAGTTCGCCAAACGTCCCGAGGAGTTCGGTAAAGGCTCCATCGAAGGCGTGGCTGGCTCCGAAGCTGCCAACAACGCCGTTACCGGCGGCTCTTTGATTCCCATGCTGACCCTTGGTATCCCCGGCGAATCGGTTACCGCGGTTCTCATGGGCGGCCTGATTATTCAGGGACTCCAGCCCGGACCCGAGCTGTTCACCCGCTACGCCCCCATGACCTACACCTTCTTTGCCGGATTTGTTTTGGTCCAGTTCTTCATGCTGGGCATCGGCCTGCTGGGCTGCCGCGGATTTGCGCAGATTTCCCGCCTGTCCGACGCCATCCTGATTCCCAGCGTCACGGTTCTTTGCGTGGTGGGCTCCTTCGCCATCCACAAGAACTTCCTCGACGTGGTCATCATGATGATTTTCGGTATTATCAGTTATATGGTGCGCAAGTTCGGCCTGAACGCCGCGGCCATCGTGCTGGCGCTCATTCTGGGGCCCATCGGCGAAAAAGGTCTGCGCCGTTCTTTGGTTCTGTCCGGCGGAAACCCCGCCATCCTGTTCTCCACTCCTCTTTGCTGGGTGCTGATTGGCCTCTGCGTCTTCGGTGTTCTGTCCCCCATCTTCATGAGCCGGATGGAAAAGAAATCGGTGGAGAAAGCCGGCGGCGAAGATATTTCCGCCGAAACCGCGGACTAATATTCTCCTGTTCTTTTTGACACTATAATCTTCATAAGAGGGTAGGTGCCAAAGCAAAGTGAATAGCCTGTTCTTTACTCCGGAGTTTGCAGCCTATTTAAGAGAGCTAAACACCGTATCCATCCTATTCCGCTTTGCTTTGGCCACCCTTTGCGGAAGCCTTATCGGCTTTGAGCGGGGAAAAAGGCGCCATGCCGCCGGGCTTCGCACCCATATCATTGTCTGCATTGGCGCCACCGCCGTTATGCTGGTCAACCAGTACAGTGTCACCTACATCAATCCCAACTCCGACCCCGCTCGAATGGGCGCCCAGGTTATCAGCGGCATCGGCTTTCTGGGAGCTGGAACCATTGTCATTACAGGGAGCCAGCGCAACCAGCAGGTCAAAGGGCTGACCACCGCCGCAGGGCTTTGGGCTTCCGCCTGTATGGGGCTGTGCATTGGCATTGGGTTTTACCTCGGCGCGGTGATTATGTGCGCTTTCCTGTTTGTGGTGATTGTAGTTCTGAACCAGGTTGACGAGCGGTATTTAAAGTCCTCTTCCATGCTCCGCCTGTATCTGGAGTATTCGCCGACCACTCCGTTTAGTTCCATCCTCGGCGCCCTGCGCAGGGAAGGGTGGAATATGACGCACATTGAACCCCTCCAACATATCGGATCCGGCAATGCCAGCATATTGCTGGAAATCCAGAGCAGGCACCGCAAATGGGATGCTCAAAAGGTGCTCGAACTGGTACGCAGCGTAGAAGGCGTATTGTTTGTGGAAGAAGTTTAAACAGACAAAACGACAGCGGAGCCCCTTTTGAGTGGCTCCGCTGTGCTGCGTTATCGAGGCGTGGTCCGCCCTTCAAAAAAGATTCGGTCAAAGGTGGCAAGCATTTCGGCTGCCTTGTCATACATTAGCCAATCGTCTACCCACATGTCGTTTTTCAGAACAGTTTTCCTGTTAGAACCTTCCTGCCCATCGTCGCGGATGCCTCGCAGGTGGCTGCTTTTCAGAATGTTCTGCCCTTCTTCCGACAAGATATAATCGTACAGCAGGCGGGCATTGCGCAGGTTGGGGCCTCCCTCCACCAGACCAATGGGACTGAACAGGGTAACGCCGTCCTTTTCCGGCCTGATTGCGGCAATGGGCTCCCCGCTTGCCGCCATGGATTCCACCATGTAGTCCAAACCGATGCCGATGGGATAGTTGCCCTGAACCACCTGAAGATGGGTTCCGTTCATGGAGGTTTCCAGCATGCACCCGTTGTCCCGCAGTTGGGTGAAGAACTCCTCCCCGTAGGATTCGTTGAGCAGCATGAGCGCCATAAAGTGCTGGGCGCTTCCGGCATCCCCCGGGTCGGTCAGGACAATTTTTCCCTTCCATTTGGGGTCCAACAAATCCTGCCAGCTGCGGGGTACCTCGGACTCCGGCACCAAATCGGTGTTGTAGGCAATTACAAAGGAATACATCCGGGCTCCGGCGTAGAAGTAATCGTTATCCAGATAATCGGAATGGAAATGGATTGCCTGAGGGGATAAGTAAGGGGTAAGGATTCCCTCCTCTTTCATGCGAATGGTATCGGCAAAGGTATCCACCCACACAAGGTCGGCCGTTACTTTTCTGGTTTGTTTTTCGGTGGCAAGCCTTGTGAGAATCTTGCCCGTAGAGGCAAATTCGTATTGCACGTCAATGAGAGAGTAGCGTTTTTCAAACCCGGATTTAAGTTTTTGCATCAGTTTTTCCGGCAGGGAACAGTAAAACACTACCTCTCCGCTGTACCCGGAAAACTCCTCCTGGGAACTCTCAGCAATGGTGGGACCGTTGCTGCAGCAGGTGAACAATATCAGCGCCGCCAAAGCACAGGTAAAAACCTTATATTCACGCTTCATGGATCTTCTCCTTTGGGGCGAAGTTACTATCCTGTTATTATTTATGATATAATACGATTAGTAAATTGTAAAGCTGTTTTGCTGAAGCTAATCCACCCGCAGGTAAAAGGAGATACATACATGTCACTATCCAAACGTTTAACCGCGCTCCGCGCCAAGAAAAAGCAACTGGTCATGGTGGGGCTTTATTCCGCGGCCGGAGCACTGACCGTTCTGGGTTTGGTGATCTGGATCATCTATCAGGCCTTTCAGGGAATTGCCCTCCACTCCCTGACGCAGATGGAAAGCGAGTTTGTAGCCCAGACCGACGCATTGTCCAGCCTGATGGATACCATGGTACGCAATTACGGTTTGCAGGTCTTTTATACTCCCGCCGTCTCCCAGCTGCGGGAAGGGCGCAATCTCTCCGAGTGGGACCGAATTTACAATCTGCGGGAACTGAATACCTATGTCGGCAGCAGCGATTTTGTGGACTCCATCAACGTCTACAACCAAAAAACCGGCTTTATCTACTCCACCGACCCCAACCTGCTCAGCGCCCCCATCGACGAGTTCGACGATCAAAGCGCCGCCGAGCTGTTTCGCTCCATGAGTCCGGACATGCTGATGAAGCCCATCCGGCGCACGGCATTTCCCAGCGTTCCATGGAGGGAAAAGGAGTACTACTCCTTCCTGTTTTTTGAAACCGCGCCGGGCCAAACCCCTTCTCAGTACAGCGCCATCATGATCAACATTCCATACGACTGGTATGTGGGACAGCTTATGGCCTTTGACGATGAAGGCAGCTGCGTGCTGCTCAACGAAAAAGGCGGCCTCATTGCTTTTCGCAACGACACGGCGGCCCGGTGGGCCATGCATTTCCGCCGCGCCGTGGTGTCCGCCGGTTTGGAACAGCACGAAAGCAGCTATCTGATGAAGGTCATCGGCAAAAAACAGGTGGTTTGCTACTACTCCCGCATGGAATCCAACAACTGATACTACCTGCGCATTCAGACATTAGAAGACTGTCTGCCCGGCCTGCTACAACTGCGGGACAGTCTGGTGGCCTGGCTTGCCGTGGGGGTGATTCTGCTGGCCATTGTTGCGGCAGCGGTGGTATTGCAAATTTACTTTTCCTTCCATCGCATCCGGTTGGTCCTGCGCCCGGCCGGCAATGCCTTTGCCCCCACCGAGCGGCAGGTGACCGAGCTGGTTCACAGCTCGTTGGAATATCATCAGGCCA
>JAKPGH010000274.1 GCA_029550985.1 Bacillota bacterium | reverse complement strand
AGTTGGACGTGCTCCAGAGCCTCCTCCTTGCTGCGGGCTCCAATGTCGATGAAGAGCTTTTCCAAATCGGCCACTTCTTCCCGCTCTTTTTCGGTGTGAAGGTGCAGAGCTTTCGAGCCCACCGCGCCGTAAAGGCGATTCGGCCCCACTTCCACCGCCTTTTCCACCACCACGCGGGTGTCGATGCCCCCCACGTTGGCAAAGCGCAGCAGGCCGTCCTCCTCAATGTGGGTGATGATAAAGCCCACCTCGTCCATGTGGGCGGAAAGGAGCAGCTTGTTCTTAGGCCTCCGCGCCCCCTTCTTAAAGGCGATCAGGTTACCCAAAGCATCGGTGTGAAGGCTGTCGCAGTGCTCCTGCACCAGCGAGACAATCCGTTCCCGCACCGGGTCTTCCCAGCCGGAAACTCCGGGAATATCCGAAAGCTCGCAAATCAAATCGATGAGGCTTGTCATTGTTTCTCCTCCCTTCCCAAGCTGCGGACATAGGCGGCTACCAGACGGCCGGTGTTTTCCACGTCAGCCACGCTCACCGCCTCCAGAGGGGTGTGCATGTATTTTTGAGGGATGGAGACCAGCCCCGTCACAACTCCGGAACGGGTGGCGGCAATTTGGTCGGCGTTGGTGCCGGTTTTGCCTCCCATCACTTCGGTCTGGAAGGGGATGTTTTCCTCTTTGGCCAAATCGCAGAGCTTACGGGAGATGGAATGGGAGAGAATGGGGGCAAAGCCTATCATGGGGCCTTTCCCCATCAAGCCGCATTTGACCCGGGGGGCGTCGGGAGTGTGGGCGAAGCTGACGTCCACCACAATGGCGTGGGTGGGATTGACTTGATAGGCGGCGGTTTTGGCTCCTTGCCCGCCCACCTCCTCCAGAGAGGAAAAGAGCACCGTCAAATTGCAGCAGGGAGCATCTTCCTTGAGCAGCTCCAGAGCGTACAGGATGGCCGCGCAGCCCGCCCGGTTATCCAAGGCCTTGCCGCAAACGATATCCCCCAGCAGTTTCCGGGAAGAAGCGTAAAGGGTGCCGCGGTCCCCCGGAAACACCAGTTGCTCCGCCTGTTCCTTGGTGCAGCCGATGTCCACATACATCTCGTCGACTTTGAGGTTTTTCTTCTCACTGCCGGCGGTGAGATGGGGCGGGATGGAGCAGAAGACACCGTAAACCGGCCCCTGCTTTCCATATATCACCACGGGGGAGGCCATCAAAATCCGGCGGTCCATGCCGCCGCAGCCCGCCACCCGCAAAAAGCCGTCCTCCTCAATGGCGGTGATGATAAAGCCTATTTCGTCGATGTGGGCGTCCAAAAGCAGGTGTGGAGCATCGGGGTCGGTCTCCCACACCCGGCAGAGCAGGCTGCCCTGGGGGTGCACACTGACCTTGCCGTAAGGCTCCAACAGCTTGGCGCCCAACGCTACGGCGGCTTCCTCTCTCCCTGCAATGCCCGTGACGGCAGAAAAATCAAGGAGTATTTGTTCCAGATTCATACAGTCCCACGATTTCCTTTCTAAATTAAGCGGGTGTGGACTCTTCCAGCGCCGCCACCAGCTCTTTAAAGTGCCTGCCCCTTGCTTCGAAGTTAGGATAACAGTCAAAGCTGGCGCTGGCGGGAGAGAGGGTGACCACATCCCCTTCTTTTGCGGCCCGGTGGGCCAAAGCCACCGCCTCCGCCAGATCCTTAGCCCGCAAAATTTCGGGCTGCCCGTGATAGGAAGGGCAGTTGCGCAGCGACGATTCTATTTTATCCGCAGTGGCTCCGGTTAAAATCAGCAGTTTGACCTTTTCCACCAAATAGGGAGCCAGCGGGTCGTAGCTGAGGTGTTTGTCGTAGCCTCCCGCAATTAAAATCACCTTGTTGGGGAAGCTTTTCAGTCCCGAAATGCACCGGGTGGGGGAGGTGGCGATGCTGTCGTTGTACCACTTGACCCCGTTGAGGGTGCGCACCAGTTCGATGCGGTGCTCCACCCCCGCAAACTCCCTGGCCACCCTGCGGATGGTCTCCGGTTCCACCCATTGGCTTGTGGCGCAGATGGCCGCCAGCAGGTTGGCCACATTGTGAAGCCCCGGCAGGCGAATTTCATCCCGATGGAATAGGGGAGTTTCCACCCCGTTGTTCACCCGGTACAGGATGCCGTCCTCGCCCAGATAGGCGCCGTGAGCCACCGGGTGCTCGACGGAAAAGAGCAGGCATCTTCCCCGCACTTGGGGGGCAAAGGATGCGGCGGTGGGATTGTCGGCCCCCAGCACCGTGGTGGAGAAGGCGTCCTGATGCAGGAAGATGTTCCGCTTGGCTTCGATATACTCCTCCATATTCCGGTGGACGTCCAGGTGGTTGGGGGTGACGTTGGTCACCACGGAAACCGCAGGGGCGCACCGCATGGATATGAGCTGAAAGCTGGAAAGCTCGACGGCGGCGAAATCCTCCGGCCGAATGTTGTCCAGCTCAGGCACCAAAGCCCGGCCGATGTTGCCTCCCAGATGCACCCGGTATCCCTGCGCTTCCAACAGTTTGGAAATGAGGGTGGTGGTGGTGGTTTTGCCGTCGCTTCCCGTGACGGCTATAATGGGGCAGGGGCAAAAGCGGAAGAACAACTCCATTTCGCTGGTGACAATGCCCCCCCTGGCCCGAAATTCCTCCAAAGCAGGCTGATGGAAATACATGCCGGGGGTGCGGATTAACACATCCCCTTCAAATTGCTGCGGGTAGTTTTCCCCCAGCAGCAAGCGGACTCCCTTGGTTTGCAGTTCATCGCAAACGGGACCCAGTTCCCCGGTGCTTCGCCTGTCGCAGGCAGTGACCGAAAGACCGGCGTCCGCCATCATGGCAATCAGCTCCCGGTTGCTTACGCCGATTCCCACAAACAATATCTCTTTGCCTTTCAGCAGACGATAAAGACCATCCGTTGGTTTCATGGAATACGCCTCCAGAGCAGTAGTCAATCTGGACATATTACTTATTATACACCAACCGCCGCTTTTTTCCACACGAGAAAAGGAATTTAAGGAATTTAATGTAACAGTTGGCATTTTTCGCATTTTTGTTGTATACTAAAATTTAAGCACCAGCTAATATTTGAGATGTATGATACGTTTGTGTTGAGATATATCAAATTCGCGTTTAAAGGATGTTGCAATGGTGGAGGAATTTTTTCAGCTTTCCCTCCAGGTAAAGGAGTTGGCGCAAAAGGCCCAGGAAATTTGTGAAAGTGCCTTTGCCCAAATTGATGCTGTTTGTGAATACAATTCCCTTAAGGTGCTGGCCGCCTTTCAGAAGCATCGGGTCAGCGAAAGCCATCTGCTGGGCACCTCCGGCTACGGTTACGGCGACCGGGGCAGGGATACCCTCGATGAAGTCTGGGCCACGGTGTTTGGCGCGGAAGATGCTTTGGTGCGCCACAGCTTCGCCAGCGGAACGGCGGCCATCGCCACCGCCCTGTTCGGACTACTCCGTCCCGGGGATGTGATGGTCAGCTTGTCCGGCACTCCCTACGATACCCTTCATTCTGTTTTGGGTCTGAGGGAGAAGAATATCGGCTCTCTGGCGGAGTTTGGTGTCATTTACCGGGAGCTGCCCCTGCTGCCCGACGGCAAGGTGGACCTGCAGGCCATTCCGCAGGCGGTTCAAGGCGTGAAAATGGCGTATTTGCAGCGCTCCCGGGGATACAGCCTGCGGCCTTCCCTGTCCATCGACGAAATTGCGGAGATAGCGGCTATTGTGCGCAGGGCAAATCCCCAGGCCTATATTGTAGTGGACAACTGCTACGGAGAGTTTGTGGAGCGGCAGGAGCCTACCCAGGTGGGGGCGGATTTGATTATCGGCTCCCTGATTAAAAACCCCGGAGGGGGCATTGCCCGCACCGGCGGCTATATTGCGGGAAGAAAAGATTTGATAGAGCTTTGTGCCCACCGTATGACCGCGCCCGGCCTGGGCCGTGAGGTGGGCTGTTCTCTGGAGCAGAACAAGAACATGTATATGGGCCTGTTTTACGCGCCAGGCGTGGTGGCAGCCTCCTTAAAGACGGCGGTTTTTGCGGCAGCTTTGTTCGAGCTTTTGGGATACGAGTGCTATCCTCGCTGGCAGGATAAACGCACCGACATCATCCAGTCGGTGGTGCTCCACAGCCCGGAAAAACTCGCGGCGTTTTGCCGGGGGATTCAGCGGGGGGCGCCCATCGATTCCTTTGTAAGTCCCGAAGCGTGGGATATGCCGGGGTACGACTCCCAGGTGATTATGGCGGCGGGAGCTTTTAACATGGGAGCATCTATCGAACTTTCCGCCGACGGCCCCATGCGCCCGCCCTACGCGGCGTGGATGCAGGGAGGGCTCAACTACCCCACCGGAAAACTGGGCGTGATGATGGCGGCCGAAGAACTGCTAAGTTTCTGAAATCGGGTGTTGACGGATTTAGCTTGCCTTCCGTCATTTTTGGCCTGTAGTGAAGATGCTTTTGTCCCTTTTAGCGCATGACGGTTGGTATTGCTTTGCATAGACAAGTCAAGACAAACCAAATCTAACAACGGGAAAGAGAGGTATTTTCATGAACATTTGGCATGACATTAATAAGGATCGAATAAAACCCGATGATTTTTTTGCTGTCATTGAAATTGAAAAGGGAAGCAAGAAAAAGTACGAACTGGATAAGGAAACGGGATTAATTAAATTAGACCGTATTCTATACACCTCCACTCACTATCCCGCCAACTATGGATTTATTCCCCGCACTTTCGCCGACGACGGCGACCCTTTGGATGTGCTGGTGCTCTGCTCCGAACCCATCGAGCCCCTGGTGCTGGTGCGGTGCTACCCCATTGGAGTCATCACCATGTTGGATAACGGGCGCAAAGATGAAAAAATCATTGCCATTCCCTTCGAAGACCCCACCTACAACTGCTACCGTTCCATCGACGCGCTGCCACGGCACATCTTTACCGAGATGCAGCACTTTTTCACGGTGTATAAGGCATTGGAAATGAAGGAAACCGCGGTGGACGAAGTGCAGGGCCAAAAGGCCGCGGTGGAAATTGTGGCCCGTTGCATCGAAGCGTACAATCGCCTGTATCCCGACCGGGAAGAAAGCGAAATAGAGTGACGACAAGAATAATCCCCGCAGGGTTGCTTCAATCCTGCGGGGTATATTGTGTGACCGCATCACAAGCGGCATTATCCGAACAAGCGGCCAAAAATTCCCACGTTTCTGGAACGATGCTCCCGAAATTCGGGGCGCATATTCACCAGAATAGTGTCCTCGCCGATTACTTCGATATCGCACCAGCGAATTAGGATATCCTCCCCACGAAAAAAGAGGCCAAAAAGCTTGGCTCTGCCATAGATAATCAAGGAGCAAACCTTGGCGGTGGCCGTGTCCACCTCGACGTCCGAGACATAACCCAAACAGCTGCCGTCCCTGACATTGATGACTTCCTTGTAGCGCAAATCGGTAATGCGGCAGAGCATCTTCAGTCACCTCCCCACCATATCTTATGCGGGGAGAAAAATTTGTAGAAGCGCTTTTGAAAATTTTGCTATTTTCCTTGGATTTTGCTATAATATAATTCATTGTTTGGTGTCGAATTTCCTGTCAAGGAGCCGATTTATGGTTTTTAGCAGCATTTTGTTTTTGTTCCGCTTTATGCCCATTGCTTTTGGCATTTACTATCTCACACCACGCCGCTACAAAAACACGGTGTTGTTTGTGGTCAGCCTCATCTTTTACTCTTGGGGCGAAGTGCGCTACCTGCCGATTATGATAGCGTCTACCGTGGTGGATTACGTAGCTTCGTTGGGCATCGAACGCCGCCGGGCCAAAGGCTTTCGAGGCAGGGGGTATTTGGCGTTATCCCTGATTTTCAACTTGGGAAGCCTGGGCTTCTTTAAGTACTCCGGTTTTCTGGCGGAAAACCTCAACGCCCTTTTGGGGTTGAACATCCCTGTGCTGGCCCTGACGCTGCCTTTGGGCATTAGCTTTTATACCTTCCAAACCATGAGCTACACCCTTGACGTCTATCGGGAGGATGTCAAGGCGGAGCACAACATTATCAATTTCGGAGCCTACGTCACTTTGTTCCCCCAGTTGATTGCAGGACCTATTGTCCGATATTCCGATGTGGCGCGGGAACTGAAGGAGCGCACCCACACCTGGGAAGGAATCAGCCAGGGCATCCAAATTTTTATCATGGGGTTGGGCAGCAAGGTGCTGATCGCCAACAACATCGGCTCCCTTTGGACCAGGGTTTCGACCATGGATTTTGCCACCGTATCCACCCCGTTGGCCTGGTTGGGCATTACGGCCTATGCCCTTCAAATTTACTTTGACTTTTCCGGCTATTCCTTGATGGCCATCGGCCTTGGCAAGATGCTGGGCTTTGAATTCCCTCAAAACTTCAACTACCCCTATATTTCCAAAAGCATCACCGAGTTTTGGCGTCGCTGGCACATGACGTTGGGCTCCTGGTTCCGGGAATATGTCTACATCCCCCTGGGAGGCAACCGGAAAGGCGCGGCACGGCAGTACTTCAACATTCTGGTGGTGTGGGCCACCACCGGGTTGTGGCACGGCGCCAGTTGGAATTTTGTGCTGTGGGGCCTTTACTTTGCCCTGTTCCTCTGTATTGAAAAGGCATTTCTACTGAAAAAGCTGGAAAAGAGCCGTGTTCTGTCCCACGTCTACCTGCTGGTTTTGGTACTGATTAGCTGGGTGCTCTTTGCCATTACCGATTTTGCCCTGCTGGGACAGTTTTTTACCCGTCTGTTTGGCGGCTATGGCGGCTCCGACTGGATTTACTACCTGCGCAACTACGGCATCACCTTTATCCTTGGATTCTTGTTCTCCACGCCCATCCTGCGGAAAGTACGGGACAAGTTGGGGGAGAACCACATCCTGGTCACTGCGTTCTGCGCCGTTGTCTTTTTGATGTCGGTGGCCTATCTGGTGGACTCCACCTACAATCCCTTCTTATACTTTAGATTTTAGGAGGTGCGCGGCGTGAAGAATGGAATGAAATTTCTGCTCACCAGCTTCTTTGCCCTTTGCATCTGGGGACTCTTTCTGGCGGATATGCTGGTGCCTACCCGGGCATTTTCCGAGCTGGAAAACCGCCCTTTGGCGCAAGTCCCTGCCTTTTCTGCCCGCGCCCTGTTTCAAAACGCCTACACCTTGAAATACGAGGAGTATGTCAACGACCAGTTTGTCGGCCGGGACAGTTGGATTACCCTCAAGAGCCTGGGAGAATCGGTTCTGGGCAAGCTGGAAAACAACGGCGTCATTTACGGCAAGCAGAACCAGCTGTTTGAAGAAGCTTCGACATTGGATGACCGCCAGCTCAACAAAAATGTAGAATATATTCAGGAATTTGTCCAACAATATTCGGACCGGAATATAGCCCTTACCATCATACCCAACTCCTATGCGATTTTGGAGGAGTTGTTGCCCGAGGGCCTTCCGGTCATTGACCAAAAGGGCATTATCCAGGAGCAGTATCTCAAGTTTACTGAGGAGCCGGTTGACATTTGCGATATCACCCCCACCATGCTGGAGCACAAAGACGAGTATATCTACTACCGAACTGACCACCACTGGACCACCCGGGGAGCCTATCTTGCCTATCGGGAGTATATGGAGATTCTGGACCGCAAGCCGGTTTCGTTGGGCCAGCTTTCCGCTCATGAGGTGGGAGATTTTTACGGCACCTACTACAGCAAGGCAAAAAAATGGGACGCCGTGCCCGACGTCATCACATGGTATGACGTGGAGACCAACGGCGTCACCATCGACGGAAAAGCGGTGGAGGGCCTTTACGACCACAGCATGTGGGAGCAAAGGGACAAGTACAAAGCCTTCCTTCACGGCAACAACGGTTTGATGGTCATTGAAAGCGGGGAAGAGGGCGCTCAAGGCCGCATTCTGGTGTTTAAGGACAGTTACGGCAACAGCCTGGTCCCCTTTTTGGTCAAAAACTTCAAGGAGGTTCATGTGGTGGACCTGCGGTATTTTAACGACGTTGCCTCCCTGCTGGAGGAAAACTCCTACGACGCCATCTGGGTGCTGTACAATTTCTCCTCCCTTGCCACCGACCAGAACCTCTACAAGCTGGTTCATTAGGTCACCACACTGACAAGATACAAAACCCAAATGTGCAGGGGATAAAAGAGATAGAAAAACCACTTGGAAAACCAGGTCCTCGGGCCTGGTTTTTCGTTATATAGAAAAATGGGAATCAGTGCA
>JAKPGH010000268.1 GCA_029550985.1 Bacillota bacterium | reverse complement strand
AAGCTCCCGGCCGAATGGCGCAGATGGGCGTACAGGCGGCTTATGAACTGATTGTCAACGGCGTTCAGCCCGAGGCGGAAGTGGACACCGGATGCACCATCGTCACCATCGAGAACGCACAGGAGTATTTGAGCTGGCATTAATGTCACATTCGCTTTAGTGAGCGCTATAACCTCTTGACGAAAGAAGTCCTGCGGAAATTTCCGCAGGACTTCTTTGATGTTTGCCCGCTATTCAAATGGAATCATGCATCATCTCGTAACGCCCGTCAAATGATAAAAGCAGTCCGTAGCCAATATGCTGCGGACTGCTTTTCTGTGTTTATTGTCAATCGTTGGACAGGCAATACAAGAACGTTTCTTTTGTGCGGGCAACGACTTTTCATATGTAATGATTCTTCAATCAATTACATTGCGGCCCATCCGCCATCCACACCAATGACTTGTCCACTGATAAAGGAAGAATCGTCGCTGGCAAGGAAGAGAGCGCATTTTGCAATATCAATGGATTCACCGGTAGCCGGCATCAGTGCGTGGACACCCTTGATTCTATTAAAGCCATCCATATCAGGTTGTCCCATGGCAGCGCCAATTTCCGTATTGATTCCGCCGGGGGCAATCACATTGCTGCGGATGTGCTCCTTGGCATAGGCAAAAGCCGTGTGCAGTGCGAGTGCATTGACGGCCGCCTTGGATGCGCCGTATATGGCGCCTGCGGCCTGATGATAAGCGCCAAAGGAAGATACCGTAATGATATTTCCTCCGTTGCCCTGTTTCAAAAATACATTGACAGCCTTACGCATTGCCGCCAGAGGACCGTACACGTTGATACCCATGACGTATTCATATTTTTCGTCGGTGCAGTTGGCGACGGTGGCCATATTATCCATAACGCCTGCATTATTTACCAGGACATCCAGCTTGCCGAATTGCTTGACGCATTCGTCAATCATCGCTTCACAGTCCTCGCGTCTGGACACGTCACCGGTAAAAGGAATGCATTTCCCGGCTTCTCCTTTGAGGGACTCCGCCAGGGATGCGAGCCTTTCCGCTCTTCTTGCAACAGCGATAACGTTGGCTCCTTCTTTTACAAACAGTTCCACAATCGCTTTTCCCATGCCGGAAGAAGCACCAGTTACAACAATTGCCTTGTTCTTAAGTTTCATTATATGAATCTCCTTTTTAAACACGTACCTTGGTATTGTACATTTTTTAACAATTAAAATCAATATGAATTGTAAAGTTACTTTCAAAATAAATATAAACTTGTGTGAACCTATCTGAAATTATATGTATTTGCGATAATGTATCACGATTGGAGTACTCCACACCGACCGGGATATCCCTATCATGCTCCTTGCGGTCAACCTCATGACGCCCCCAAATCGTAAAGTTGGTTGGGAATAGAAATAATCTCGGCCCATTTTTACAAGTTTACAGGGGAAAATGAAAAACCGCTTAAACGTGATGTTTAAGCGGTTTTTGGCGGAGAAGGCGGGACTCGAACCCGCGCGCCGGTTGCCCGACCTACGCCCTTAGCAGGGGCGCCTCGTCACCAACTTGAGTACTTCTCCAAGTTGCCGGCTTACTATGAAACCTATTTGGTTGGCACCTATTTCACGGTGGCGGAGAGGGTGGGATTCGAACCCACGGTCCCTTGCGGGATCACTGGTTTTCAAGACCAGCTCCTTAAACCTCTCGGACACCTCTCCTTAGGCGCTCGGAACGTTTCCTATTATATCACGAACCACCCAAGCTGTCAATGAAAAGTCCCGCAAATTTTCGGAGCGTTCCTACCTCTATAGTTCCTCCGCCTTTACCTTTTGTGCATGCTCCAGCAGCTCCCGAGCGTTTTCCAGAGCCGTCGAGGTAATATTGTCTCCGCTGATAATGCGGGACAAATCCTCCACCCGCTCCTCCTGACTGAGCTCCCGGACGCGAGTGTAGGTGCGACCGTCTTCCACCTGCTTTTGAATCAACAGGTGGTTGTCGGCAAAAGCGGCTACCTGCGCCAGATGGGTGACGCAAATCACCTGCCGCCCCTTGGAGACCTGAGCCAGCTTTCGGCCGATTTTCTGAGCAGCCCGCCCGGAAACGCCGGTGTCCACCTCGTCAAAAATCAGGGTGTCGATATCGTCCCGGTCGGCCAGCACGTTTTTCATGGAGAGCATCATCCGGGCGATTTCGCCCCCGGAGGCAATTTTATGTAGGGGCTTTGCCTCCTCCCCTACGTTGGTGGACACATACAGGGTAATGCTGTCCGCCCCGTCGGGGGAAAGGGGTTTTTCTTCCCGCTGCGCAAAGAGCCGGACCCCTCCCATATCCAAAAAGGCCAGCTCTTCCTCCACCCGTTGAATAAATTCCTCCGCAGCCTGCTGCCGCCGGGCCGTCAGCTCCGCCGCCAATTTCTTAGCCTGCTTCAACGCTTCTTCCCGCTGGGCATTGAGCCGGGCCAAACGCTCCTCCCCGGTGGTGATTTGCTCCAGCTCTTCCCGGGCTTTTTGGCAAAACTCCAAAATGGCCGGAATATTGGGGCCGTACTTGCGCTTGAGCTTGTACAGCTGATCCAGCCGATACTCAATATCACTCAGTTCTTTCGGGTCAAATTCAAAATTGTCCAGCGTATCCCGCAGTTCGGCGGCAAACTCCTCCAACTCATAGCCCATTTCTTCCAGACGGGCAGCCATGGGAGCCAGAGAGGGCAAGTACTCCTCTGCGACCCCCACTCCCGACGTCAGCTGGTCAAAGAGGACGTCGATTCCCTCCCGCTCCTCGTCTCCTTTGAGGGCGGAATAGGCTGCCGACAAAGCCTCCAGCACCTTTTCGCTGGAGCTGATCAGCTTTTTGCGGGCCAACAGCTCGTCTTCTTCGTTGGGGTCGTCCAGCTCCGCCGCTTCAATCTCCCTGATTTGGAACGTGAGCAGGTCAATCCGCTGCGCCTTTTGCTGGTCGTCCATCGCCAGCCGCTGGATTTCCGCCTCCAAATCCCGCAACCGCTGATAGGCGACCCGGTACTCCGCCAGCAGCGGTTCCAGGCGGCCGTAGGAGTCAATCATCTCGATATGGCGCTCGGGAGAAAGAAGCTGGGTGCCGTCCCGCTGACCGTGAATGTGAATCAGCAACGAGGAAATCTGCTTGAGAATGGAAGCGGTGGCAGGCATGCCGTTAATTTTGCAAACGCTCTTGCCGGAAGCGGTCAGCTCCCGGGTGATGAGCACGCCGCCTTCGTCCTCGTCGTAGCCCAGTTCCCGCAAGGTTTCCAAGGCTCTGGGGGATATGTTCTCAAAATAGGCCGACACCGTTGCCTTTTCTTCCCCGGTGCGAATCATGTCCCGGGCAGCCCGCTCCCCCAACACCGCGTCGATGGCGGAAATGAGGATGGTTTTGCCCGCGCCGGTTTCGCCGGTAAAGACGTTGAGTCCCGGATTGAGCTGAATTTCGGCCTTGCGGATAACCGCTACGTTTTGAATGTAAAGTCGGGTCAGCATACTACTTGTTGTTGAGCAGCTTGGTCAGCTGCTGGGACAGCTTGACGGCGCTCTGCTTGTCCCGCATCACGCACAGGATGGTGTCGTCTCCTGCGATGGTTCCCACCAGATTCTTCCATGGAACACTGTCCAAAGCGGCACAGGCGGCGTTGGCCATACCCACAAAGCACTTAATCACCACAATGTTTTCGGCATAGTCGATGCTCAGCACCGATTCGGAGAAAATGGCATGGAATTTAAAGGACATATCCATGTTTTCCTTGGAGACGCTGGTGGCGTACTTGTAGCCCGTGCCGGCCTGCACCTTAACCAACCGCAATTCTTTGATATCCCGGGAAACGGTGGCCTGGGTCACCTTAAACCCATTTTCGTTGAGCCTGCGCAAAAGCTCTTCCTGCGTATCGATTTCGTACTCAGAAACAAGTTCTAGGATTTTGGCGTGGCGTTTGCTTTTCATGTTGGTCGTGCTCCATTCCTTTCCATGTTAGACGTTCGCTGAATGAAAAGATTGCTTACCGTCAGTTCAGGCGGCCTCCCAGAGTCAGCTTTTTGTCCACGCAGCTGAAAAAATCACGAAGACGCAAGTCAATGAAGGCAGCGGTCTGCTGTGATTTTTTCACCAGAACATGGCTGTCCGGCATCAGCTGTGCCACCCGCTCTCCATCTACCGTCACGTGCAAACCAAACCGATTGTTTCCCGGCAGCTCCCGCACCTTATATACCTGCTCCGGAGACAGAATAATGGAATGACTGAAATGGGAATGACTGCAAATCGCCGTCATCTGAATCAGGTGCAGGGATGGGTCCACAATGGAACCCCCGGCCGCCAAATTGTAGGCGGTGGAGCCGGTGGGGGTGGAAAAGATAATGCCGTCAGCCCGATGCCGCGCAATGGACTTTCCCTGGCAGCTGATGTCAATTTCCACCAGCCGGTCCGAATCCCCGCGGGTAATCACCAAATCGTTAAGGGCACAGTAGTGATTTTCCTCCCTGCCGCCCCGCACAATAACAACTTCCAGCATCATCCGGTGCAGAAGGCCGTAGTTGCCTTCCCGCAAAAGCACCAGATGATCCAATTCGCCAACTTCCAACTGAGTCAAAAATCCCAATCGTCCTGTGTTGATGCCAAGCAGCGGTTTTCCCGAATGGATAGAAGCCTGTACCGCACGCAGGATGGTGCCGTCTCCCCCAATGGTGAGGATTAAATCGCACTCCTCTAACAGCTCTGCAAAGCGGCCCAGAATACAACCGTCCTCGGGGGTTGTCAACTGGGCAAACTCCTCATCCAACATGGGAATCATGCCGAATTCCCTGAGTTTCTTGATGGTTTGCCGGGTACATTCGGCACTGCCCGGCTTGTCCAGATTGGGACGCAACAGAATTTTCATGGGTACCCCCAAACAAGTAATAACCGCATTTCAGAAACGTTGCGGTGTCAGCTCATCCCTGAGCCAAAGTAAGATGGGCTTTCTCTACCATTTCCCGTATAAGCTGGTCGGAAAGCCGCTCTCCCCCTGGCGCATAAACCAGGTGCAACAGGTATTCGATGTTTCCCTTCGGTCCGGTGATGGGAGAAAAGTCCAGCCCTTGAGGAGAAAGCCCCAGCTCCAACCCAAAGTCCGCAACCTTTCGAATCACCTCCTGATGCACCGACTTATCCCGAACCACACCGTTTTTCCCTACCTTATCCCGCCCCGCTTCAAACTGGGGTTTGATGAGGCAGACAAGGTCCGCTTCCTCCTGCATCAGCGCCGGAAGAACAGGGAGCAGCAACGTAAGGGAAATGAAGCTGGCATCGATGGTCACCAGCCCCAACGGCTCCGGTATTTGTTCCCGGGTCAGGTACCGGGCGTTGGTGCGCTCCAGCACCACCACTCGCGGGTCGCTGCGCAGCCGCCAGTCCAGCTGGCCATAGCCCACGTCCACCGCATAGACCCGGGCCGCGCCGTTTTGCAGCATGCAGTCGGTAAACCCACCGGTGGACGCCCCGATATCCGCGCAGATTTTGTTTGCAATGGAAAGAGAAAAGCTCTTGACCGCCTTTTCCAGCTTAAGGCCTCCTCGGCTGACATAGGGCAAGGGTTCTCCCCTCACCTCAAGCACGGCGTCGGCGGGAATTTCTTCCCCCGCCTTGGTGATCTTTTCCCCGTTGACATATACCTGGCCGGCCATAATCAGCGCCTTGGCTTTGTCCCGCCCCGAAACGTGGCCCTGCTCCACCAAGGCGACGTCCAGCCTTATTTTACCCTTCACAAGGATTCACCTTTTTTACCAGATTCAATTACCATTTTGACAATGGAGGCCGCGTTAAGGCCCACCATTTCCAGCTGCTCCTCCACCGTCCCCTGGGGGACAAACCGGTTGTCGATGGCCCGAAGGAACACTCTGCCGCCATAGTCCCTCTCCATCAGCGCCAAAGCAAAGTGCTCGCCAATGCCTCCCCAGCGAATTCCCTCCTCCAGGAAGAACACTCGGTCAAAGCCCCCGGCAATTTCCAGCGCCTGCGTTTCCAACGGCCAGATTCGGGTCAGCTTCAGCAAGGAGACTTCCTCCCCCTGCTGCGTCAGAGCCTTGTGGGCCTGGGATACTTCCCCGTACAGGCGACCGTAGGTCACCAACAGGGTCTTGCCCTTCCGAGGCCCCAGAAGATGAAAATCGGTGCAGTCGGCCTGATAGGCCGGCTCCAAAACAGGCTGCGCCCCTCTGGGATAGCGGACCGCGCAGAGCCCCTTTTGGCGGTAGAGAGCCTCCTCCAGGCAAAGCTGCAGCTCCCCGTAGGTGGCGGGGGCGTAGATGCTGGTGCCGGGAATGGAGGATAGATAGGCGCAGTCAAAGACACCCTGATGGGTTTCCCCGTCCTCCCCCACCAGGCCGGCCCGGTCGATGGCCAGCACCACATGCTGGGGGTAGATGGAACAATCGTGAATTAACTGGTCATATCCCCGCTGCAAAAAGGAGGAGTAGACGGCAAACACCGGCAGAAGTCCTTTGGAGGCAAGGCCGGCGCAGAAGGTGACGCCGTGGGCTTCCGCGATGCCCACGTCGAAGAAGCGGCCCTGACCTTGAAACCGCCGGGAAAAATGATAGAGGCCGGTGGCGTACTTCATGGCGGCGGTGACGGCGCAAATCCGGTTGTCCTGTGCCGCCAGACGGGTGAGATGGCGGCCGAACACATCGGAAAAGCTGTCGGAGCTGGGCAGAGGCGAATTGGGGTCTTTGGGGTCAAACTTGGAGACCCCGTGGTAGGCGCCGGGATTGCTTTCGGCCTGGGGAAAGCCTTTCCCCTTGACGGTCTCCACGTGGAGGAGCACCGGGCGCTGCAGCGTCTTTGCCTGCTCCAGGGCATCCCGCAGGGCGGTCAAATCGTGGCCGTCCACCGGTCCCATGTAGGTGTAGCCCATATCCTCAAAAAATCCACTGCGGTAGAACACGTCCTTCATTTGGGAGAGGACGCCGCCCGCCATCTCCACCATACCTTCCCCCATATAGGGAACCGATTTTAAAGCGGATTTGGTAATGTTTTTCAACTTATAATAAGAGCCCGTTGTCCGCAGGCGGGAAAGGTACTTGGTCAGTCCCCCTACGTTTTTGGAGATGCTCATCTTGTTGTCGTTGAGCACCACAATCACTTTGCCGTCTTTTTTGCGGGCCAGGTTGTTGAGCCCTTCGTAGGCAAGACCGCCGGTGAGAGCACCGTCCCCGATGACGGCAATGACATAGCCTTCCTCCCCCAACAGCTCCTTGCCCCTGGCAAGGCCGTCCGCCACCGAAAGGGAGGTGGAGGCATGCCCCGCGACAAACGCATCGTGGATGCTCTCGCTGGGTTTGGGAAATCCCGCCATTCCGCCTTTTTGGCGCAGGTGCTCCAGGCCGTGCCTGCGGCCGGTGAGCAGCTTATGGGTATAGCACTGGTGTCCTACGTCCCACACAATTTGGTCGGTGGGGGACTGAAACACCAAATGAAGGGCCACCGTCAGCTCCACCACCCCTAAATTGGAGGCCAGATGCCCTCCGGTGGCGGAGACGCCCTCGATCAGTTCCTCCCGCAGTTCGGCGCAAAGCTGCTCTAACTGAGCGTCGCTTAAATAGCGCAGGCTGCGGGGGGAGTTTATTTTATCCAGAACGGCTCGCTTGCCCAACTGCATATCCCCAATCTGTATGATGGCACGGAATCGTACGGATCAGACCGGCATCAGCATGGCCACCAGAATCCCCAGCAGGCAACCGCCCAGCACCTCCATAGGAGTATGCCCTAAAAATTCCTTCAGCTCTTTGGCAATGAGGGGCAGGCTGTTGTCATCATCCGCCGACATCGCATTGTTTCCCGCTTCCTGGGAGGTGGCAGTATTTCCCGCCTGGGGCTTTAAGTGAAAGAAAGGGAATTCAAAAATCATCTTGTTGAGCACCTTTGCCTGCTCGCCCGCCGCCCGGCGCACTCCCATGGCGTCGTACATCACAATGGCGGCAAAACAAACGGCCAGAGCAAATTCCGGCGCGGCATACCCCAATTTGCGGGCAATGGCAATGGCCAGGGAACAGGTCATGGCCGAGTGGGAACTGGGCATTCCTCCCGTGCCCACCAGACGCTCCAAATTGAGCCTCCCGGTCACAATCAAGGTAAAGATGGTCTTGAGAACCTGAGCGGAACCCCATGCCACTACGGCGATATTCAATATGGAATTGCTGGTCAGTGTGCGAATTACGTTCATGCTTCACCAATCCAAAACGACGGGGCCTTTGAGCCCGCCGCACATCATTTCACTTCACTCGTCCAGAGAGGAATCCATGCGGGCTGTGTCGGGAAACAGCTCATCCAACTTCAGTTTTGCCTTTTCCAGCGACTGATTGCAGAAGCGAACCAGCTCCGCCCCTTCGGAAAACAGGGCAAGGGAAGCGTCCAGGGGAAGGCTGCCCCCGTCCAGCTCCGCCACAATGGCTTCCAGCCGGGACATAGCCTGTTCAAAAGTCAGATTGTTTTTGTCTTGTTTGCTCATCCGCTTACCTCCCCGGCCGCCTGGGTCACCGCGGCCTTTGCGCTTCCGTCCGAAAAACGCAGCTCCACTTCATCTCCAACCTGCAAGGATGATGCACGGGTAACAGGGACATCTTTTTGCAGGACCATGCAGTAGCCACGGTCCAGCACCCGCAGGGGACTGAGAGAATCCAGCAGCCCCGCCTCTTTCGCCAGCTGGTGTTCCAGCCTCTGAATGAAGATTCGTTTACTATTATATAATGCTTTGTGACAAATATCTACCTTTTCTTTGTATCGCTCCACCACCCCCCGGGGAGAGCGGAGAGCCGGGTGCGAGGCCAAGCGGGCCACCATCTGTCGGCGGAGGGCAATCTGGCTTTCCGCCGACTTTTGCAGCTTACCTTCCAGTTCCCGGACGCGGCGAAACATCTCCTGCCGGTCCGGCACCGCCATCTCGGCGGCGGCGGAAGGAGTGGGGGCTCTTGCGTCGGCGGCATAGTCGCAAAGGGTATAATCGATTTCGTGGCCCACCGCCGAAATCACCGGGGTGCGGCAGCGGTGAACCGCCAGCACCAGCTCCTCGTCGTTGAAGCACCACAGTTCTTCGGCGGAGCCTCCTCCGCGAGCCAGCAACAGGACGTCGCAGCCCGCCTTGTCCAGCGTTTCCAAAGCTCTTTTGAGAGAAGCTGGCGCATCCTTTCCCTGCACCTGAGCCGAACAGAGCACCAAGGTGCAGAGGGGCCAGCGCCGCTCGATGACGGTGCGAATATCGTGCAAAGCCGCCCCCGACTTGGAGGTAACCACCCCGATTTTCCGGGGAAATGGGGGCAGGGGCTTTTTGTTGGCCGGGTCGAAGACCCCTAAAGCCGCCAGGCGCTCTTTGCGCTGGGCCAGAGCCACCGCCAAAGCGCCCGCTCCGTCGGGCAGCATCTCGGTGACGTAGAGCTGATAGGCACCTTCCCGCTCGTAGACCCCCACCGAAGCCCGGGCCAGCACCGCCATGCCGTCGGCGGGCTCGAACTCCAAGACTTGGGCGTAGCGGCTAAACATCACCGCCTTGACGCTGCCCCCCTCGTCGGCCAGCTTAAAGTAGTAATGACCGGAAGTTCTATGGCGGACAAGTCCCGCAATTTCCCCCCTGACGTAGACCTCCCGCAGGCGGGGGTCCTCCTCCAGCACCGCTTTGACGTAGCGGTTGAGCTGGCTGACGGTAATGGTCAACACGGCGCCATCCCCCTCTGATAGGCAAGCAAAGTCAGCGCTGCTATTCCGGCGGCGTTGTCGGCGCTAAGGGCGGGGGGCGCGAAGCGGACATCGGGCAGGTGGTTCTGCAGGAGCTTGCGAATGGCGAGATTGGACATCACCCCGCCGCCAAACACAAAGGGAAGGCCGGGGTGAAGCTCCTGCACTTTTTGCGCCATCCGCAGCACCGTATTCCCCACGCTGTCCTGACAGAAGCGGGCTATGCGGGCAGGCGTTTCGCCTTGTTCCAGCAGGGTGCGGCACTGGTTTTCCAGTCCCGAAAAGCAGCAGTTTGCCTCTTTTAACACCGTCTTGGGACGAACACTTCCCTCCGCCTGGGCAGCCAACTGCTCCAAAGCAGGCCCCGCGGGGAAGGCAAGCCCCAGCATTTTGCCCACCCGGTCAATGACTTGCCCGGCGGAAATATCCAAAGTGCGGGCCAGCAGCGAAACGTCAAAAGGCCCCTCGGCGCCGGGGCGCACCAGGAGGCACTCGGTGGTTCCCCCCGAAAGGTGAAAGGCCAGAAAGGGCCGCTCCATCAGCTCCAAGCTGTTGGAACCCAGCAAAACGGCGGCAATATGCCCCGCCTGATGGGAAAAGAATCGGCAGGGGATTCCCAACGCGGCCGCGACGGAACGGGCCGCCATTTCCCCAGACAAAAAGCAGGGCATGTAGGAACCCTCCACATCCCGGGGGCGGATGGACACCCCGACCCCCGCAATTTTACCGGCGGCTTTGGGCAGCAGGGTTTCCAGCACAATAGGAAGTTGCTTGACATGCAAAAATACGGCGTCACTCTGGCGCAGGCCCAGTTCCCCTTCCTTCACCGGAAGGGGCAGCTTTTCCTGCAATAGGGTTTCGCCGTCGTACAAAGCGGCAGAGGTGGTGTAGTTGCTGGTGTCAATTCCAAGAAACCACATCATTCTTGCTCCAAAGAAGTCATCGGCCGGGAGGCAGTGTCCTGCTTTTTCTCATCGGCTCCCAAATCCCGCCCGTACCGGCCCAAAATGCCGTTGACGTAGGCGGCTTCCTCCTCGGTGGCAAATTTTTTGCACAGCTCCACCGCCTCGTTGATGGTGGCTCCCAGCGGGATATCCTCCATCCGGGTGATTTCGCAAAGCCCCAAGCGAAGCACCGCCAACGTCACCCTGGACAGGCGGGAAACCCTCCAGGTTTCCGAGTACTGCTCGATGAGCGCATCCCACTTATCAACTTCGTTAATCGTCTTTTCCACCAGTTCCCGGGCGAAGGGGTCAGGTTCCAATCCCCGGCCGTCCATGGCGTTCTTGAGCATGGACTCCAAATCCTGTTTGTGAAAAGACCATTCAAAAATCAGACAGAACGCTGTTTCCCGCGCTTGCCTGCGACTGCTTTGTTTCATCTTTATGCCCTCTGAATTTAGAATTCTACCAACAAGAAGAAGCCTCCAAAAGCTGGGCCATGGAGGCTTCTTTTGGATTGCGTTCAATTTTCAAGGTTCTAATTTTCCTGGTTTGCTTCCTCGTCCTGTGGAAAGACGATTTTGGCCACATAGACGTTGACCTTGGATACCGCCATTCCCGTCATGGTCTGAACATTATCCTTGACCGCAGTCTGCACGGCGGTGCAAACATCGTTGATTTTTGCGCCGAATTTCAATGCCAAGCCAATGTTGATCTCGGCGAAATCGTCGGCCAACACCACATCCACCGTCTTGGGACGCCCCTTCAGAAAGGGGTTGTGGCGAAATCCCGGGGAATGCTGAGCCAGAGCCGCCACTCCCTCGACTTCCAAGGCTGCCACGCTGGCAATGGTGGCAATGACATCCTGTGAAATTTGAAGACTGCCGGTAGGCTGCTTTTCCTTGAAACGCTCCATCGAAAACCTCCTAGGCCAACCGGCCGCAGCCGGGATGATATGGTGATAAAGTTCACCGAAAACCGGTGAACGATGCTCCTGCATATTTTCCACTGTTGGCGGAACAAAATGCAAAAATATATACAGCGCCTAGGGACGCTGTATATATTATACCACAATTTTAAAGACAAACAACTGGCAGATATGAAAATAATGGCTGTCCTTCGCCAAAATCAATTAATTTCCACAATGGAGATGTTCTCCGGGGCGATTTGGGTTTCCTTGAGAATAATGTCTTTGATTTGAGCCACTTCATTGGCCAACAGTCCGCTGGTCTTGATAATCACGTCGGCCCGCTGGGTGTCGTAGTAGACCATTACATCTGTAAAGCCTTTTGCCTTGATCAGGTTTTCGATTTTTCCTTCCTTTTCAATGGATTCGGCCAAATCGGCGGCCCGCATGGCCAGTTCCGCCTTCTGCTCGCTGTCCAGATTGGCGTCGGCCAGCATGGCGGCCAGAGTTTCCGCGGCCTCATCCCGCGCTTTCTGGCGGCTCAGTTTGGCTTCCACAAAAAAGGTCTCGCCGTCGGTATCCTCCACATCTCCCTGAGGGGAATCCACATACTGGGCTTCGCCGTAATTGGTGGTGCCCTGTTCGATGGCGTCGGTGATGGGAAGTTCCACCGCCACCTGAGAATACTGCCAGTTAAGATAGACTGCAATACCCAGCCCCAACACCAGGGCCGCCAGAATAATTTGCCGCTTGCCAATGATCATGTTCATTGCGCTTCCTCCCGCTCGCTATGTAATATGCAGTTATTGTTGACTTATCTTTACAACGCAAACCCTGTTGGATGGAATGCCCAGGGCGGTTGTTACAACAGAAGTAACCTTTTCCTGCACCCGAATGTCGTCGGCGCCCTCGCAGACCACCACAACCCCTTGAATCTTTGGCTGTTTCTGGGTGAGAACCAGAGCCTCGCGCTTGCCGTACTCCGTTTCCACCAGGATGTAGGTTTGCTCCACGTTCTCCTTTTGATTGACCAGAATGGCGTCGTCTTCGCCCGGCTCTCTGGTGGTGTCTGTGTTGCGCTTCTGTTCTTGGGCATAGACGTATTCCACACCGCTTTCCAGAGTAATCATCACTTCCGCCCGGCCCACCCCGTCAATGCCGGACACCAGCTTCTGGAGCTTACTCTCCAGAGACGCGATATATTCCTCCGACGTAAAAGAGGCCGTCGCCTCGTTGGGAGGTTTTTGAGGTGCCGCCGCACCCCGGCTGAGAAATTGGGAAATCAAAATCATCAGCATGCCGATAAGGCCCAGCAGCACAATAATTTTCAGTCGAATATCCTTGGAAAAGAAATCCTTCCATGCCTGAACCCATTTTGACCTATCCATGCGGCTTCTCCTTCCCTGCATTTACTGGTAGCGGATGATGACTTCCGCTCCCAGTTCCCTGCCCAGCTCCGAAGCCAGGCCGTCGTGCCCCTGCTGCTCGGCAGCGTCCAGCACCAGTTCCACCGACTCCAGCGTCATGTCATTTTGTCCTTGTGTTACCATGTTTATGGTAACAGCATGGACGATTATTCCCCTTTGCGCTAATTTCTCTTCCACCAGCTTTTTCAGACTTTCCCTCGCCAGTTCCAAGCTCTGGCGCCGGGTAAGCTCCATGACTTTTTCGCTGCGGGCCGCCAGCTCCTCCCGGCTTTCCATTTCCATTTCCACCAGAAGGGATGGAAATTTCAGCACGGCGGGAGACAGCAGGCAACAGAGAAAAAAGACGCTCAGCACCATCCGCAGGATCTTTTCCAGGTTGCTTTTGGGCAGCAGCATCCGCAAAAGCCCCGCCGCCACCATGGCGGCGCAGAGGGAAAAGGCCCATTCCTTAACCGCAGACATATTTTTCCCCCTCCCGACCGATTATCCTGTGCCCCCCAGCCCGGCAATCATCACCACGCTGGTGGAGATAATGATGAGCAGCGCAAAGCAAAAGATGGCGGCAATCAGCAGCCCCAACACGTTGGAGCAGGCTTTGAGGATGCCGGACACCCGCTCGGCTCCCACAACATCCCCCGCCAGGGCGACCACCCGGGTGATGAGGTACCACACCGCCACATACAAAAAGGTGGGCAAAAAAGTGAACAAGGCCACCACAATGCCGTAGGCTCCCACCGTGGTTTTTACCAGGCGCAGGGCCCCCTGGGCCGCCATATAGGCGTCGGAAAGGATGCTGCCCACCGCCGGCACCAAACTGTTGATGAGGAATTTGGCGGCTTTGACCCCCACGCCGTCCGCTCCGTGAGAGAGCATGCTCTGAATGGAGAGGAGGGCGACAAATATGGTCAGCAGCAGCCCCATCGCCCAGCTGACCATGCTCCGAATGCCGGAGGCGACGGAAGCCACATTCAATTCGGGCACAAAGGACCCGCAGATGCAAAAGGCCAGGTAGACGGCCATCATGGGAATAAAGGTTTGAGCCACCACCTGGGACACCACCTGACAGGCCGTGAGCAAAAACAGGTTGTAGGCGGCTCCCGTGGCCGGCTGGCCGGCGCTTATCATGGCAGCCGAAAACATGGGAATAAAGCTGAGCATAAAAAAGGCCGCCTGTTGGATGGTGTTGGTGGTGCGGACAATGCAGTCCAGAATGGGGGTGGCCACCGCCGTCAGAATACACAGGACGCTCACCGTTTGAAAGGCGCCCGAAAGAGCCGGCTCGCTCACCGTATCCCGCATGGATTCCAGCAGGGCGCAGAGAAGAATGACCGCCAGCATGGCGGCCAGCGTCCTAGACGGCCTTTTTACCGTGTTCCAGAACATCCGCCCCAACGCCGGAAAGAACTTGCCCGGGGTCAGCTCCATTAATTTTTTCAGGTCAATGTCGAACAAATCCGCTTCCTGCAGGTATTCCCGGGCTTCCTCCGGCACATGGCGAAGGAGCTCGTCTGCCCCCAACGCGTCCAGCTGCTCCTCCATCTGCTCTTCCAGGTTCAGCTCCGAATCTTCCGCCCGAACCGGCATGGGAAACAAGAGCAGAAGAAGCATCAGCGCTACCATCAGCCTTCTCATGCCAGCAGCCCTCGCACAATGGTCAGCACCTGCACAAAGAGGGGCAGGCTGATCACCAACACCGCCACCTTGCCCGCCAGCTCCACTTTGGCGCCGATGGCGCCTTCCCCCGCATCCCGGCAGGCGTCGCAGGCAATTTGGGTGAGAAAGCAGATGCCCAGGGCCTTAAACAGCACCTGCAAATAGGCTGCGGGCATCTGGGTGGACTGGAAGATGGTTTGAACCTGTTCCACCACCGGCAGAATCCCCCGCACCACTCCAATCAAAATGACAACGCCGGAGGCCAGGGAGACCAGCAGGGCAAATTCCGGCCGGTACTGGCGCAAGGTCACCGCCATAATCATGGCCACAAGGCCCAGACCCACAAGGGTAAACAGTTGAGATACTTCCATCGGTTTCACGTCCTAAGGAAAAATATTCAGGACCACAGTCGCAATCAGCCCGCTAATACAGTCCAAACACGCTTTTGACCGTTTCAAACAGGTGGTTGATTTCGGCTATCATCATCAGCAGCACCGCAATGACCCCCGCCAAGGTGGTCATGGTGGCGATTTCCGGGCGGTCGGCCCGGCGGAGCACCTGGTCCAGCACCGCTACAATAATTCCAATGGCCGCAATGCGAAAGATTAAATCGATTTCCATCTGCCCATCCCCTTCCGATACCTTAATTTCACTTCCAAGCCGCTTTAGATCAGCAGGATAACGAGAGCCGCTCCGCAAAGCACTCCCATGGTTCGGTAAAGGCCGCTTTTTTTCTCCGCCTGCTCCCGCAGGCCGGCGCACCGGTCCGCCAGCAAATTCCGCACGCCCGCTAGGGCATCCAACTGACTTTCCAAATCGGTGCGGCCCAGAACATCGGCCAGCCCCGCCAGCAGCTCGTACCCTTCCCGGCCCAACGTTTTTTCTTCTTCCTTTAAGGCCGTGCGCCAAGCCTGTTCCACGGTGTCGCCTTCCAGAAGCAGCGCCCTGCAGCGGTGAAGAAAGGTCAGCTGACCAAACCGCTCCTGTCCGCAAAGAGAGCCAATCAACGCCCCCGTGGTGGGGGTGAGATACCGCATCCGGTGAATCATCTCCCCAACAGGGCGTCGCATTCCTCAAGTCTGCGAACCCGGTCCCACAACTTCGAGGCCATGTAAATTCCCGTCATGGAACAGGATAGGGCGATGAGCAACAAACCGGCCATTTTCATAGCGCAAATCCTCCACGCGAACCATTTCCTCCACCCGGCCGGGTTGGTCGGTTCCTCCCAACATCACAATCCGGGAAAAGGCTCCTTCCAGCAGCAGGCGGGTAATCTGCCGTTTGCCCAGCAGCTCATCCAGACTTCCCGCATGGGCCGATACCACCATCCGCACGCCGCTGTGCAAGCCGTCCAGCATGGAGTTGACCTCCTCGCTGCTGCCGATTTCGTCGCAGATGACAACCTGTGGGGAAAGGGTGCGAACCGCCATCAGAATCCCCTCCCCTTTGGGGTAGCCGCTTAAGATATCGCAGCAGGGCCCCAAATCGTTTTGGGGAATGCCTTCGAACACCGCTCCCAGCTCGCCCCGCTCGTCGATGACCGCCACCCGAAGGTACCGCCCCGTCTTCCCGCTGGAAAGCTGCCGGGCCAAATCCCGCAGAATGGTGGTCTTTCCGCTGGCGGGCGGCCCCGCAATCAGCACGCCGCTCCAGGGATTTTGAAAGGCGCGGTTCAGCACCTCGTCGGCGGCTCCGGGGATATCCCTCGCAATGCGAAGGTTGATGCTGGTGATATCCCGCAAGGCGGTGATTTTCCCGTCGTTGATTACCGCCGTGCCGCAGATGCCGGCGCGGTGTCCACCCTTGAGGGAAATAAAACCGTTTTTCATTTCATTTTCATGGCTATGTACCGAGTAGGCGCACATGGCAACCACCGCATCGGCAATATCCTGCGGGGTGACGCACAGACAGCCTCTCGGCATGTTGCTCAGCCGGGAGGAGGCGTCCACAAACCAGTTTTGCCCCGGGCAGGTGATCATCAACGGCTGGTCCACCCGCAGCCGCACCTCGCTGGCGTTGTTCTTGATCGAATCGGGCAGCGCCCGCAGCACATCGCGAATCCGTTGGGGAAAGCCGGAGATTGCCTGTTCAAACCGAAACACACCGCTTTGTACATCCATGCCGTTCACCTCATTTGCTATTTGTATCAGGATATGACCCTTTGTCCAACTTTAGACCGATTTTTTTCGGACAAGACCCCTCAATTTTTATTTTTAACCTACCGGAGCAGTTTGGGGTTGTTCTCCAGAACCTGCACCAGTTTTTCCAGCCGCTCCACGGTGGCGGGAGTCAGGCAGTGTTCCACCAGCTCCGTCTCCTGCAGGGTGTCTCCACCGGGATGCAGCAGTTGAAAAAAACGCCGCACCACCTCGTGGCGGCGAATGAGATAGGCGCCCGCTTCCCTTCCCGCGGCGGTCAGACGGATCACCCCGTAGCGCTCGTAGTGCACAAAGCCCAGCGCGCCCAGCTTCTGCACCATTTTGCTGGCGGAGGAAGCCCCCACCCCCAGCCGCTGGGCAACCTCTCCCAACCGGGCAAAGCCCACGCCCCGATCCAGACGGTACACCATCTCCAGGTAATCCTCTAACGACTGCGTCAGGCGGTTGGTGCTTTTCATCTGATATCCCTTGACAGTGCGCATGGTATCGTCTTTCATCGATTCCACCCCCATTTCTACATTTTTATTCGGAACCCACCCAAGATATCCTGCATAAGTTGGGATATGGAAACTCTCTTTCCCAATCCCAACAAGAAAGGACCAGGAAAATATGAATCGCACGCTCACCCTCAATCAACTGCCCATCGGTTCTCAGGCTCGTGTCAGCGGGCTGTTATCCCAAGGTAGAATGCGCCGGCGGCTCTTGGATTTGGGCCTTGTGGACGGGACTTTGGTTAAAAGCATCTACGCCAGCCCTTCCGGCGACCCAGTGGCCTACGAAATTCGCGGCGCCTTAATTGCTTTGCGGGGCGAAGATTCCGCCCAAATTCTGGTGGAGGCATAGGAGGTTGTATCCATGGGTATGACAACTGCCGCTATTCGTGCAAGCGCCAAGCCGGATGTGGCCGTCATAGAAAAGGCACATCCCCAGGAAAGGCTCATTGCTTTGGCTGGAAACCCCAACGTGGGAAAAAGCACGGTGTTCAACGCGTTGACCGGATTGCGCCAGCATACCGGCAACTGGCCGGGCAAAACGGTGACCAACGCCCAAGGAGTTTACCGCAAGGGCGATAACGACTACCGGATTGTGGACCTGCCCGGCACCTATTCCCTCCTTTCCAACTCCATAGAGGAAGAAATCGCTCGGGACTTCCTCTGTTTTGGCGGAGCCGACGCCACCGTGGTGGTGGCCGACGCCACCTGCCTGGAGCGAAACCTCAATCTGGTGCTGCAGACATTGGAAATCACCCCCAAAGTGGTGCTCTGCGTCAACTTAATGGACGAAGCCAAACGGGTGGGAATTTCCGTTGACCTGAAAAAATTGTCCCAAAAACTGGGGATTCCGGTGGTGGGGACCAGCGCCCGGAAAGGCCACGGCCTTGAGGAATTGATGACGGCTGTAGAGTCCCTCACCGAGGGGCAGACGGAATGCCATCCGGTTGCGGTGCGGTACACCCAGGTAATCGAACAGGCCATTCAATCGCTCCAACCGCTGCTGGAACGGTACTTGGAGGGGAAATTGCCCTCCCGCTGGGCCGCCCTACGCCTCATCGAAGGGGAGGAAACTCTGGCCCGCCGCATTTTAGCGGTTGCCGATTTAAATGAGGAAGAAACGGCTGCTTTGCTTGAGCAGGTGGCCGCCGCTCGCCGGACCATTTTGGACAGCGGCGTGGAGGAGTCAAAACTGGGGGATGTAATGGTGCGGTGCATTGTTCTGATGGCGGAAACCATTGCCGCGGAAGTGTGCACCATCCCCTGTCGCTGCCGGGAGCGGGACCGCAAGCTGGACCGGCTGCTGACCGGGCGGCTGTTGGGCGTTCCTCTGATGATTCTGCTGCTGTTTGGCGCGCTGTGGATCAGCATTGCCGGAGCCAACATTCCTTCTCAGGGCCTTGCATTCCTCTTTAACCAATTGGAAGAAGCCCTAACACGCCTGTTTACATATCTCCATGCGCCACGCTGGCTTCACGGCCTGCTGGTGGAAGGAATGGTTCGCTCTCTGGGATGGGTGGTCAGCGTCATGTTGCCTCCCATGGCCATCTTTTTCCCGCTGTTCACTCTGCTGGAGGATGTGGGCTATCTGCCTCGCATAGCCTTTAATCTGGACCACAGCTTTAAAAAGGCGGGGGCCTGCGGCAAACAGGCGCTGACCCTTTGCATGGGCTTTGGCTGCAACGCCGCCGGAGTGACCGGATGCCGCATCATCGATTCCCCTCGGGAGCGGCTGATTGCCATCCTCACCAACTCGCTGGTTCCCTGTAACGGCCGCTTTCCCATGCTGATTACCCTCATCGGCATCATGCTGGCCGGCTATGTGTCCCAAGGCGTGGGCTCCGTATTGTCCGCCCTTCTGCTGGCGGGGTTTCTGGTGCTGGGAGTGGTTGCCACCCTGCTTGCCTCCCACTTTCTCTCCAAAACTCTGCTGCGGGGAGTCCCCTCTTCCTTTACCTTGGAAATGCCTCCCTATCGCAAACCTCAGGTAGGTCAAATCATTGTCCGCTCCCTGTTGGACCGCACTCTCTTTGTGCTGGGGCGGGCGGTGGCGGTTGCTGCTCCGGCGGGGATGTTCCTTTGGGTGATGGCAAACGTCACGGTCGGAGACCGCAGTCTGCTGGCCCTTTGCGCCGGTTTCCTGGACCCCTTTGCCAGATTCCTGGGGATGGACGGCATCATCCTCATGGCTTTCATCCTGGGGATTCCCGCCAACGAAATTGTGTTGCCCATCATCGTCATGGGGTATGTTTCGGGCGGGGCGCTGGTGGAGGTGGGTGGAATTGCCCAACTTCACGCCCTGTTTGCCGCCAACGGCTGGACCTGGGTGACGGCGTTGTGTACCGCCATCTTCTGCCTCTTTCACTTCCCCTGTTCCACCACATTGCTCACCATCAAAAAGGAAACCGGAAGCATCAAATGGACTTTGGCGGCGTTTGCTATTCCGGTGTTGATTGGCATGTTGCTGTGCACTGTTGTCGCCGCCGTAGGCAAGCTCATTTAAGCCGGCTTATCTTCATAGCCATAAAGAATCCCCCAAGACACCATTATGGTGCCTTGGGGGATTCTCTTTGGCCCCAACCCTTTCACCCTGCAAAGCGCAGAAGAAAAGGGCACGGAACCAGCTAATAAACGTGCATTATTGCAGACAATTATGTAAAATCCTAGGATAGTGTCCCCTAAAAGCCCGTGCTATAATTTGCAATAAAATAGAAGAAGAATAAGCTCTCGTGGAGGAAAGCCCTATGAAAAGCAGGCAATATCTCATTGATCACCCAGCCTATGCTCTGGATAAAGCTAAAGGGGCTCTGTGTGGATTGGCCATTGGCGACTCCTTGGGGGACGCCGGCCGACAGGCAGATATACAAAGCAACTACGGCATATCCCTGGATTTTCCCAGCCAAGACGCTTGGAGCACCGATGACACGGAATTTGCCCTGCTTACCGCCCAAGCCCTCATTCAAAATCAGGGCAAGTTAGATAGCGACAGCATTGTCGAACTATGGATGGAACATGTGGTATCGGAGACAAACCTGAAGCGCGGGGGATTGGGTTCTACCGAAGCCGCTTGGAATCTGCGCCGGGGATTGCGCCCTCCCGACAGCGGCCGCTTTACCGCCCACGGATATTCCGATGGCGCCGCCATGCGCTGCTGCCCTATCGGCATCATCTGCGCGGGGGAGCCCCAGCGTGCTGCCCGTCTGGCAGCGATAGATGCCTCGGTCAGTCACAGCAGAGACGGCGTATGGGGGGCCCAGGCTGTCGCAGTGGCGATCTCCATGGCTATGGTGGATGCGGATATGGACCAGATTATGGCAGAAGTCCACAAGGTAATCCCTTCCAACTCCTGGTTTGCGGAGACCATGCGCCGAGCCGACAACATTCTTAAGGAAACTGGTTACGACCCATTCAAAGCCTGGGTGCCTTTACACGACCAGCTCTTTTGCACCTATAAGTCCGCCGTGCCGGAGGCCATTACCGCCGCCTTTGCCATTGTGCGCATGGAGCATCAAAGTTTTACCAAAGGCATGATGCTGGGCTGCAACTATGGCCGGGATGCCGACACCATCGGCGCTGTAACCGGAGCCATATTGGGGGCCAAGCTGGGGGCCAAGGCCATTCCCGCGCCGTGGATGGAAAAAATCCGGTATCCCAGCGGCACCTGCCTGCCCTTTACCAAAGGCATGGACTTGTTTAAAGTTTCCGAGGATTTGGCCGCTCTCATCATCGCCCACGGCGAGCAGGACGACCCCCTGATTCATGTCAGTTAAGCGACCGAAGGTAGACAAAACAAAATGAAAACACGCCAGAAAATCAGGCACCAGATGTCAGAATCTCAAAAAAGGAAGGTTGAGAGAAGATGATTTCAGAAATGCAGGTGCAGGTTCCGGCGCGGCATCCGTCGGGCCTGCCACAATCCCGTCCTTATTCCCGGTGGCGGAAGTATAAAAACATGGTGCACAATGCGGTTACCAATCCGTATAATCTCTTGGCGCTGGCGGCTATTGTGTTGCTTACATATTTTATCGCAGTGCCGCTGATGGAAATGATCCGCACCACTTTTAGCCTAGCCAAAGCAGACGTCCGCAGGCTGGGGGGAGATGCGCGGGTGGGGCAGTTTACCCTTTACTATTGGAAGCAGATTCTCACCAGCAGCATCGCCAAAAAAATGCTGTATCAGCCATTGTTTAATTCCTTTCTGATCGCAATTTCCACTTCGACCATCGGCGTGAGTCTGGGAGCCATTATTGCGTGGCTGTTGGTCCGCACCGACTTGCCCTTTAAGCGCTTTTTCTCTCTGGCAGTCATTATGCCCTACATGTTGCCCTCCTGGTGCAAATCCATGGCGTGGATTACCATCTTTAAAAACGAGCGCATTGGCGGTACTCAGGGCTTTCTCAATTATCTGGGGATTCAGACTCCCGACTGGCTGGCGTACGGACCGGTCGCTATTGTGGCGGTGCTCTGCATCCATTATTACGCCTATGCCTATTTATTGGTTTCGGCGGCCTTGCGCTCGGTCAACTCGGAACTGGAGGAAATGGGAGAAATTTTGGGGGCCAGCAAACCTCACATCCTCAAAAGCATCACTTTTCCGCTGGTGCTCCCTGCCATTTTGTCTTCGGTCATCCTTACGTTTTCCAAATCCATGGGCACCTTCGGGGTTCCGTCGTTTTTGGGTCTTAAGGTAAACTACTACACCATATCCACCATGCTCCACAGCACCATTAAAAACCAGCAGACAAATTTGGGCTACACTATCAGCATAATTTTGATTGTCATCGCATCCATCAATATTTTCATCAACCAAAAGCTGATTGGAACCCGTAAATCCTATGCCACCATCGGGGGTAAGGGAGGGCACAGCACCCTCCTGCAGCTGGGAAAGTGGAAGGTGCCTCTCACCATCCTGCTGCTGCTGTTCATTGTATTTGCCGTATTTCTTCCATTGGTTATTCTGCTCTATCAAACCTTTATGCTGCGGGTGGGGGATTACGGGCTTTCCAACTTTACCCTCCATTACTGGATCGGCAAGCCCGACCCCATGATTTACGACGGGCTGCCCGGCATTTTTAACAACCCCAAGTTCTGGCATTATGTGCGCAACACCCTCAAGCTGGTGATTGTGACTTCTCTGATTGCCACCATCTGCGGCCAGTTGCTGGGCTATATCAATTCCCGCGGCCGGCACCTGCGCTCGGGCCGGTTGGTGGAGCAGCTGGTATTTATCCCTTACCTGATTCCCTCCATCGCCTTTGGTGCCATGTACCTTTCCATGTTTGCCTCCAGCACCACGGTGGATATTCTGGGATACCGCATCACCTTAATTCCGGCCCTGTACGGCACCTTTACCGTACTGGTACTGGTAAGCATTGTCAAGCATCTTCCCTTTGCCTCCCGGGCGGGCACCTCCAACATGATGCAGATTTCCGTCGAGCTGGAAGAGGCGGCGCAAATTGCCGGCGCAGGATTTCCTACCCGGTTTGCCAAGATCATCTTCCCTCTTTCCAAAAACGGGTTCATGAGCGGCTTTATGCTAATTTTTATCAGCATCATGAAGGAGCTGGACCTGATTGTCATTCTGATGACTCCCGACCAAACCACTCTGCCTTACATGGCTTACACTTATTCGGCGGAAGGCGTTACGCAGCTTTCCAACTGTGTGGCCATTGTCATGTTTTTGATTGTATTCCTGGTGTATTGGGTTGCAAACAAATTCTTTAACGCCAATATTGCGGGTGGATTGGGAGGTTAAATGTCATATGAGCAGAATTGTGCTGAGCGAAATCAATAAATACTATGGCTCCAATCATGTTTTAAAAGACCTGAACCTGGTGGTGGAAGACGGAGACTTTATGACCCTGCTGGGACCTTCCGGCTGTGGGAAGACCACCACTCTGCGTGTGATTGCGGGACTGGAAAAGCCGCAATCCGGCAACATCTATATGGACGAGCGGGAAGTAGTCAACGCCAAAGAGCGCTTTTATGAAGATCCCGCCAAGCGCGGACTGAATCTGGTGTTTCAGAGCTATGCTCTTTGGCCCCACATGACGGTATTTGACAATGTAGCCTTTGGTCTCAAAGTCGAAAAGGTACCCAAGGCTCAAATTGCCCAGCGGGTACAAAATGCCCTGGAGCGGATGCGCATCAGTGAGCTTGCCCAGCGCTACCCGTCCGAGCTTTCCGGGGGGCAGCAGCAGCGGGTGGCCATTGCCCGAGCGATTGTCTCGGAGCCTAAGGTGCTCTTACTAGATGAGCCTTTGTCCAATCTGGATGCCAAGTTGCGGGTGGATATGCGCAGCGAACTTAAGCGGCTTCACCGGGAACTGGGTGCCACCATCATTTATGTCACCCACGATCAGGTGGAGGCTTTGACCATGTCCACCAAAATCGCCATCTTTTTCGACGGCGTGCTGGAGCAGGTGAACACCCCTATGGAGGTTTACCAGAACCCCGCTTCCCTTCGTATTGCCGATTTTATCGGAAACCCCAGAATCAATTTTATTCCCGGAAAAGCCCAACGTGCCGGGGACCTGCTCACAGTGGAATCAGTTTTGGGAATCCACCAGTTTAACGCGGATACCTTTACCAACGAGATGCCTGGTGACGGTTTGTTTGATTGTGTGGTGGGGGTCCGCCCCGAGCAGATTGAAATTTCCCGCCAGGAAACTGCAGCGGGTATCCCCGCCAACATTTATTCCGCCATGCCGGCAGGTTCCGAAACCCTCTTGCAGCTTTGGGTGGGGGACGTGCAGCTGTTGGCCAAACAGATTGGGCTCAAGAACTACGCCGCCGACCAACCTGTCTGGATGCAGATCAATCCGGAATCCATCAACATTTTCCACAAGGAAACCGGCAGGCTGATCAAACGGGCCACCTCCGAAGCGGAGGAGTAAGACTCTGTTTCCCCAAGGCATCTGAGATGCGTCAAATTAAAAAAATGGAGGTATTACAGGTGAAAAAACTAAAGCGAATTGCCGCCGTTGTCCTGTCCCTGAGTCTGGTACTGAGCCTTGCAGGCTGCCAGAAGATCGAACCCCAGCCGTCTGCCGGGTCGGCTCCCGCCCAGAGCACTTCCGTCAGCTCCAGCAGCAGTGAGGCATCCCCGGAACAAGTCCCTGCCGATTGGGCCACACAAGTTGGCCTTCATTTGGACGAGCCGATGGAGGAGCTTTATAAAAAAGCTCTGGAAGAGGGAGGAGAAGTTGTCATCTACACCATTTCCAGCCGCATGGAAAAGGTGAAGGCCATGTTTGAGGAAGACTATCCCGGCATGACCCTTACCCCTTACGACATCTCATCTGGCGAATTGATGGAAAAGTTCACTCGTGAATACGAGGCCGGTATTCGCACTGCCGACATTATTCACTCCAAAGAACAGGTGGGAGAATATCTGCTGGATTACATCGGAGAGGGCATCCTGCACAACTATCAGCCGGCATCCATTTTCGCCAACGTGAACCCAGAGTATATGGCCATGACTCCTCTTTTGTTCGAGCTGAACCTGTGGTTCTACAATACCGAAGTGTACGATGAATGCCCCCTCACCTCTTGGTGGCAGTTGACCACTCCGGAATGGAAAGGCCGTTTTGTCTTCCAAGATGCCGCCGACAACATGGCTTATCTGGCCATGTTCACCACCATGGTGCAACATGCCGACGACATGGCCGAAGATTATAAAAACTACTTTGGCACTGACATTGTGCTGAAACCCGATGAGCCTACCGCCGCCCACGCCTTTATCAAGCGCTTTTTGGCCAACGATCCCATCATGGCCAAAGGCTCCGACGAAGTGATCGAAATGGTCGGCGCTCCAGGCCAAACCAATCCTCCCGTAGGCTATGCCTCCTCCGTCAAACTGCGTCAGCGGGATGAAAAAGGTTATAAAATCGATTACGCCCCCCTGACCATGACCCCTTCCAACGGAATTTATGCCATGAACTTCCTGGCCGTGGTAAACGAATGCAATCATCCTAATGGCGCCAAATTGTTCATTAAATATTTGCTGGGCGGCGAAGATGGCAAGGGCCGCGGCTTTTCTCCCTTTGCCACTCTGGGAACCTGGCCTGTACGTCCCGAAACCCCCAACCCCGAAGGCAATCTGGAACTGGCGGATATTCCCTTGTGGCCTACCGACTTTGACTACGTTTACCACAATATTCAAGATGTAAGGGACTACTGGATCGCCCATAGATAAAAGTACCGGCACTATGACACTATGGGGAGGACTCCCGGTTCTCCCCATAGTGTCTACTTGGCGGAACGCTTCCGCGGCTTCTGCTCAGGAAAACAAATCGTTGGACTGTTCTGGGTTTTTCACCAAGGCATCCGAACTTTATTGCGTTATGGGATAAGTCTTCCCCATCTGTTTTAGGAAAGGAGCCCCGGCTTTCGATGATTCCCATTGTAGCAGACCTGCACACCCACACCCACGCTTCTCAGCACGCCTACAGCTCATTGTACGAAAACATCGTCATAGCCGCTCGAAAAGGCTTTTGTGCTCTGGCCAATACCGACCACGGTCCCGCCATTCCCGATTCTCCCCATATTTGGAATATTTCCAAGCAGAAGAAACTCCCTGCCATGGTGGAGGGTGTGCGAGTTTTAAAGGGGGTGGAGGCCAACATCATCGATTACAACGGCAAGCTGGACGTAGACTATTCTATTTTGGAATGGTTGGATTGGGTGATTGTCTCCATGCATCCCTACACACTGCCTCCTGCTACGGTGCAGGCCCATACCAATGCCTGGCTGGCCATTGCCCAAAACCCTTATGTGGATATGATCGGCCATTGCGGTGATCTGCGTTTTGCCTTTGAGATTGAACCGGTGATCAAAGCCTTTAAAGAACACCGCAAGATTGTAGAAATCAACAACAACACCTTCCATTCCCGTCCCGAAAGCCGGGATAACTATGTCTCCATTTTGCGGTACTGTATGGAATACGAGGTTCCGGTGGCTGTCAGCTCCGACGCCCATTTTTGCACCGATGTGGGCAACCACAGTCTGGCTCTTGCCGTTTTAGAGGAATTAAAGTTCCCTCCAAAGCTGATTATTAATTCCACCGTGGAACAGCTGGACTACTATTTACACCAGTATCGCCGAAAGCCTTTTCGAATCCAAAGCCAATCATGAACCTCTAAGCACAACCCGCCGCCGGACACATCCGACAGCGGGTTTTCTGCCTATGCGCTTTCTCCACCTAAGAACGACCATTGTATTTCATCTTTTCACGTTTTACAAATTATGGTATGATTATAACATAGTGTTACATGATTTTCCAGGAGGAAAACATGAAGCTGTTTCGTTCCCGCACATACTGCCATCATTTGACACTGTTTTTTGTGGGATGTGCCGCCACTGTCGTGGTGTTGTTTGTCTTGCTTATTACAGTAATGTGGGGCACAGGCCGAATCTATGTGGAAAGGGCCAACCAGTCCAGCAACGACCATGTCCGCACCATGACCCGCCGGATATATGGTGAGCTGGATGAATTGATGCGGGAATTTTCCGTGGATCTGGATTTATTGCAGGCAGTAACCCAGGGAAATAGTCGGCCGGCCGGCATCAAGCTGGAAAAGGCGGTCCAGCAACAACCCATTCCCTGTTACTACTTTTTGACCGATCTCAACGGGCAGATGATACACAGCAATTTGCTGGAGGAGAACCTGGACTACTGCAAGAGCAGCCCCAGCTTTAACCGAAGTATGGAACAGTTGCAAAAAAGCCCCAGCTCGGTAATTTGCGCCGCTGATGACGTGTTGTTTGGCGGTGGTCAGAGCACCATCTGCCATTTTGCAGTGGCGGTGCGCCAGCAGAACAGGGCGGCGGGTTTTTTGTTTTTTTGCATCGGCGAAAGTGCTGTGGAAAAGATGCTCTGGCAGGAACCGGTAGACGGCGTAGTGGTAGTGGATGCTCAAAACCGGGTGATTGCCTCCACCCTTCACGGCGTGGCAAGGGATATGCAGTGGCGGCCCGACGTCTTTGCTTCCCGCCATGTGACAGAAGGGATCCTGGAATTGAACAGCAAACCCTTTTACGTCACCCGCTCCGCCGCCGGATTTGGGTTGGAGGTATATACCTTCGGCAATATTTCCACCCGCGCCGTTTCCACCTATGCGGCAATCACTGCCACGGGAGCCCTTACCCTGCTGGCTCTTTTGGTTATCTTTTTTACCGCTAAAAAGACCATTTATAAAAACCAGCAGGCCATGCAAAATCTGCTTACCGCCGTCAGCGAATGTCAAAAAGGTAACATCTCCTACCGGATTCCAACGGATACTTTTACGGAATTCCAACAGCTTTACGATGCCTTTAACGAGATGATGAACCAAATGCAAGGCCTGATCGAAAAAAACGTGGAGCTGGCCGAACGGCGCAGGGTAATGGAGATTACCCATCTGGAGGGTCAATTCAACCCCCACTTTCTCTTTAATCTTTTGGAAAATTTAAAGTACGTTATCCTCATGGATCCAAAGGAAGCCAGCCGTATCGTGGTAGGGCTTTCCAAACTGATGCGCTATTCCATTAACTACGGCCGGGTAGAGGTCGAGCTGAGCACAGACCTTGAGTATATCGAAACCTATCTGATGCTGCAAAAGAGCCGTTACGGCTCCCGGCTGGAATGCTCGGTGGAGGTGGAGCCGGAGCTTCTCCATTGCAAAGTCCCCAAGCTTCTGTTGCAGCCACTGATTGAAAACAGCATTGTCCACAACGCGGAAAAAGCCGAGTACATGTATGTGCAGCTGCGGGGATTTCGGCTGGATGATAGAATCTGCTTTACCATTGTGGACAACGGGCAGGGAGTAGGCCCCGGGCAGCTGTACGAACTACAGCAGATGCTGCAGCATAACAGCGCAACGCCCGAGCATATCGGCCTTTACAACGTGCACCGCACCATCCAGTTGATGTATGGGGAAGAATACGGTATTACACTGCAAAGCGTTTACAATCACGGTATGAAAATCCAGGTGGTGATACCTTATCGGGGAGGAGATAAGGATGTATAAGGTGCTGGTGGTAGAAGACGAAGAAAGAATCCGCAAGGGACTGGTGTATCTTGTGGACTGGATGGCTTTGGGCTGTATTGTAGTCGGCGAGGCCGCCAACGGACGGGAAGGCGCCGCTTAAATCAGAAGCCTGCAGCCGGATATCGTGGTAACCGACGTGCGGATGCCCTTTGCCAGCGGGATCGAAATGCTGGAACAATCCCGGGGATCCTGGGATGGTGAAGTAATCATCATGTCGGGCTATGATGAGTTTGAATATGCCAAAAAGGCAATTTCCCTGGGGGTAGCAGAATACTTTCTCAAGCCTCTGGATCCGGATGAGTTGGCACAGGCGGTGCGCAAAATCGCCGGCCGGCTGGAAGTAAAGCGCACCCTGAAAAAGCTGGAGGGACTGCAGCGGCCCAACACAGACATGCTTCCATTGGATGGCATGAGCATCCGTCCTCCCAAAAACCGACATGTTGCCGCCATGATAGAGCATGTGCAGGCTCACTATGCCGACAAGCTCTCCATCACCGACCTGAGCGAATCTTTGGGAGCCAGCGTTTCCTACCTGAATGCAAAGTTTAAGGAGGAGACAGGTTACACCTTCAACGATTTTGTCAACCGATACCGCATCCGCAAGTCCCTGAGCCTGCTTGGGAACACAAATATGAAGGTGTACGAGGTGGCGGAAGCCGTCGGTTTTCAGGACTACAAGTATTTTATTCAGGTGTTTAAAAAATACATCGGCACTTCACCTATGAAGTTTCTCAACGCTCAGCTATAGGGCAGGCAGAATCGGCGCGGCAGTTACTCCCGCCCTATCTGCCTGCTTTTGGATCTTGATATTGCAATACCCAGTATTGAGCTGCCCCCCTGCCTAGGGGCATGCAAGAAAAAACATATAAGCCTTGGGCCAAACTTGGGCAATGAAGAAAACTTTCATTATTTTTTGAAGGTTTTCTTTTTGTCTTTTTGGCCCTTTTCAAGATGGGACAAGAGAAAACAAAAGTCGAAAAAGTCTGATTGTCATCAGGTTTTTTCACCATACAAAAGGTTTTCCATACAATAATAATGATACCATCGCCTAAGTGTGCAAAACCAGGGAAGAGGTGATATCATTCCATGTCGTTTAACGATCGAGAGCTGTTGGCCCGCCTGATCATGTGCGAAGCAGGTGGTGAACCGTTTTGGATGGTTGAACACAACGATAGACAAATAATTACTTGAAAAAAACCTGTACCCCATCTTCCCGCTTGTCGCCGACCAGGATAAAGTCAATGAGAGTTCTCGCGATGCGCTTTTTCGTTTCCAGCTCTATTGTTTGCCAGTTGTGGATGATAGAACCGACGTCCGCGTTTTGATGTTGTTTTTGATTTTTGACATTTCTAGCGCTTTGCAACTCGGAAAATTTTGTACGGCACTCATCCAACTGCATTTGCAACGCAGCTTGCTTTTGCCGCCATCTGGCTTGGATGGAATCCGAAGTTGCCAACAAAATTTCATGTTCAATTTTATCCATTTGCTCTTCTATTTTTATAATTTGAGTTCGGAGTTCAGATATCCCTTGTGACTCGGGTAAATCGATTTCTATGGGTGAAACGGTTTTTAATTGATGCAGTCGATGGAACAATTGAAGTTCGGCTGCGCTCTCTATCTCATCCAACCTCCATGGGTAGGACCTTCCCCGGCATTGGTGTTTTTTCCTTCCATAGCAGTTGATATAGTTTCTTCCCCGATTGTTGTTGACCACCGTAACACCTAAACGGCAATTGGCGCATTTCATCAGTCCCGACATCCAGGTGTGCTTGCCTCTTTGAACACACGGCACCTGCCTGTTGCGGTCCAATTTGTCCTGGCAGGCGAGCCAGATGCCGGCAGGCACAATGCCCTCGTGGGGCGCAATAATCACTTGCGTATTGGATAAATCCGAAAATTTTCTCCCGCTCCTTTTCTTTTTTGCATCCTTCGAATAAGGTTGTTGAGGCGCGTATAAATAGCATCCGTTGATGCCACAGAAATCCTCAATGGGATTGTAAAGAGCGGCCCCTTTGCTTTTGAAATACGCGTAAACTCTTTCATCCGCCTTGACATAGACGGGATGTCTTAAGATTCTCCCAATGGAGGAGGAGGTAAAAAACGTGCCGCGAGCCGATTGGATGCCCTGTTCCTTGCATTGCCGAGCCAGCGCTCCGATGGAAACGTCCGAGGTGGCATACTGCGTAAACATTTGAAGGATGACGTCCTTGCTGGCCGGGTCCGCTTGGAAAGCTTTGGTGCGTTTCCCGTCGATAAGGTACTGTACTTTTGTAAAGCCAAACGGCGTGGGACCGCCCATAAAAAAGCCCTTCCGGGCAAGGGCAAAGTAAGAATCGGTCACCCGCTGTACGATAATTTTTCGCTCCATTTCGGCAAACACCATGGCAATTTTCAGCATGGCGTCCCCCATGGGAGTGCTGGTATCAAAGTCTTCCGTGCAGGAGACAAACTGCACGCCATAAGTATTCAGTTCGTCCCACATTTTTGCAAAATCGGCCAGGCTGCGGCTGATGCGGTCCAGGCGGTATACGATAATCTTGGATATTCTTCCGGCGCGAACCCCCTCCATCATGCGGTTGAATTGGTCTCTGTGAATTGTGTCTTTTCCGCTTTTGCTTTCCTGGTAGATTTCACAACGTTCCGGGTTGTCCGCTTTTTTCTTGCAACGTTCGATTTGCTGCTCAATGGACAAGCTGTCTTTCTTTTCGATGGATTGTCGCGCGTAAATGGCTTCCACCCTATTCATAGAAGCACCTCTTACTCCATGATAAAAAATGCGCTGTTACAGGAACAACGCATTTTCGCTCCGGTTCAGGGCTTGCAGGATTTTCGCGACCAAACTTTGGTTATACAGTTTTCTCTCCTCCGGCGACATGACTCGCTCATAACTGGCTCCGCAACCGCATTCCAATATTTTGCGATATGGAATCGCCTGATTCCCCAGGGTATGTACCACCATCTCCTCAGTGCCGGATTGCATACCACCACCTCTTGGGGCAGTATATTCCGTCGAGGTTGGCCATTATTCCAAAGTTTTTCGGCATACAAAAAGGGTTTCCCCAAACCGGGAAACCCTGATTTCTTTACATTACTGAAAGTAGTTTAAAACAGCGACACCACAAAGTGCACGGCGAAATCGGCACACCAGGCAATAAAGCACTGCCAAACCACGACCCCGAAAGCCCACATTTTGCCCAACTCCCTTTTGATGGAGGCAATGGCCGCGACACAGGGAGTGTAGAGCAGGGAGAAGGTCAAAAGCGACGCCGCGGCGGCGGAGGTCATGACGGCGTCTACGTTCTGACCAAACAGAATTTCAAAGGTGGACACCACGTTTTCCTTCGCCAAAAATCCGCTGATGAGGGAGGTACAGATTCTCCAGTCCCCAAGGCCAAGAGGCCTCATCATCGGCGTAAACCACCCGGCGACCATGGCGAGAATGCTGTCCTGCTGATTCCCCACCAGATTGAAATGGGGGTCAAAGCTCTGGAGAAGCCAAATGACGATGGTTGCGAGAAAAATGATGGTAAAGGCTCTCTGCAAAAAGTCCTTTGCCTTTTCCCAGAGAAGCTGCCCCACATTTCGAGGGCTCGGCATACGGTAATTGGGCAATTCCATCACGAAGGGCACCGCCTCGCCCTTAAACAAGGTGCCCTTAAAGAGCAGCGCAACCAGGATGCCCACCAGAATCCCCAGAAAGTAAAGGCCGCTCATAATCAGCGCCTTGTATTGCGGAAAGAAAGCGTCCACAAAAAACGCATAAATGGGCAATTTTGCCGTGCAACTCATAAACGGCGTCAGCAAAATGGTCATTTTTCGGTCACGCTCGCTGGGCAGGGTGCGGGTGGACATGACGGCTGGAACGGTACAGCCAAATCCAATCAGTAAGGGTACGATGCTCCGCCCGGAAAGCCCGATTTTGCGAAGCAGCTTGTCCATGAAAAAGGCGACCCGGGCGATGTAGCCGCTGTCCTCCAGCAGGGAAAGGAAGAAAAACAGCGTGACAATAATGGGAAGAAAAGTCAAAACGGTTCCAACGCCTGTAAAAATGCCGTCAATGATAAGGCCGTGAATCACATTGTTGACGCCGGCTGCCGTCAGGGCACGGTCGGTGAGGTTGGTAAGGGCATCGATTCCAACTTCCAGCCAGCCCTGCAGCGTGCCGCCGACCACGTCGAAGGTAAGCCAGAAGGTGACCGCCATAATCAAAATAAAGATTGGTATGGCCAGCCACTTGCCGGTCAGAATCCGGTCGATTTTTTCGCTCCGTATGCTTTCTTTGCTTTTCTGAGGCTTTGTCACGCAGAGGTCGCACACTCTTCGGATGAAAGCGTACCGCATGTCGGCAATGGCCGCGCTTCGGTCAAGTCCCCGTTCCTTTTCCATCTGGGAGACGATGTGCTCGATGGTCTCCTTTTCGTTTTCATCCAGCATGAGCTGTGTCAGGATTAGAGCATCCCCCTCAACCACCTTGCTTGCGGCAAAACGGGCAGGAAGCCCGGCACTTTGGGCATGGTCTTCGATGAGGTGGTAGATGCTGTGCAGGCAGCGGTGAACGGCGCCTCCCTGCTCGTTTTCGTCACAGAAATCCTGGCGCAAAGGCTTTTCCTGATAATAGGCCACATGGACGGCGTGTTCCACCAGCTCGTGGATTCCCTGGTTTTTGGCAGCAGAAATGGGCACGACGGGAACGCCCAGCATCGCCTCCATGGCGTTGACGTCGATGGTTCCGCCGTTGGCCCTCACTTCGTCCATCATGTTGAGGGCAACCACCATAGGGACGTTCATTTCCAACAGCTGCATGGTGAGGTACAAATTGCGCTCGATGTTGGTGGCGTCCACGATGTTGATAATGGCTTTCGGCTTTTCACTCAATACGAAATTGCGGGATACGATCTCTTCGTTGCTGTAGGGCGACATGGAGTAAATGCCTGGAAGGTCGGTGACCAGGGTGTTGGGGTACCCTTTGATGACGCCGTCTTTGCGGTCGACGGTGACGCCGGGGAAATTGCCCACGTGCTGATTGGCGCCTGTCAGCTGGTTGAACAGGGTGGTTTTGCCGCAGTTCTGATTGCCCACCAGGGCAAATGTCAGGGTTGTTCCTTCCGGCAACGGGTCGCCGCTGCCCTTGGGATGAAACTTTCCGCCCTCCCCAAGACTGGGATGAACCGTCTTGCCGGCCGGCCGCTTCTTATCGGTTTTCTCGGCGCGCTCCGCTACCGGCTCCACTTCGATTTTCTCCGCATCGTCCAGCCGCAGCGTCAACACATATCCGTGGATGAGCACCTCCATGGGATCCCCCATGGGCGCGTATTTGACGACGGTAACCTCCGCCCCCGGAATGACCCCCATATCCAGCAGGTGCTGGCGCAAAGCACCTTCCCCGCCGACTTTGGTGATGACCGATGTCTTGCCAATTTCCATCTCTTTGAGTGTCATATTCAACCCTCTTCCACTACTTGGCAACGTCCTATAGTGCTTTCCGATAGTACCCAGCGAAAATTAGTCTATGCTAACTCGGAGAATTTGTCAACAAATGTCGTACATTTTAGGTGACGCCATTTGGTTTTTTGTCAATGACTGACAGACCCATTTCATTTTATTTAGTTAAAATTTGAACAAATAACCTACGACAAGAAATGTTGCCCCAGTGAACACCGGGCCCAGGCAAGGCAATCATCTGTCGTATCACGCCATATATAGAACCGCAAAAAAGACAAGTGAAGCAAGCGGGGCTTGTTTCACCTGCCGGAAAGATGTATGATCGTATGGGCTACCGAATGAAGTAAACTTCACTTACTATCAAGAGCTGTGAAACGAGGAAGAAGGATGGATTATTCCATTTTAAAAGACTGCGTTCTCTGCCCCAGGGAATGTCATGTGGACCGAACGGCGGGTCAAACAGGATACTGCAAAGCCACCGACGCATTGGTGGTGGCAAGGGCGGCGCTCCACATGTGGGAGGAGCCCTGTCTGTCCGGTGAAGAAGGCTCGGGGACTGTATTCTTTTCCGGTTGCGCGCTGGGCTGCGTATACTGCCAAAATCACCATATCGCAAAAGGTCTGGCCGGAAAGCAAATTACCATTGGGCGGCTGGCGGAGATTTTTCTGGAACTGCAGGACAAGAGGGCCAATAATATCAATCTGGTGACTCCGAGCCACTATGTCCCGCAGATAATGGAGGCTCTAACCATTGCCCGCAGCAAAGGGCTACGCCTGCCCATTGTATACAACTGCAGCGGTTATGAGAAGGCGGAAACCTTAAAGCTTTTGGAAGGGTACGTGGATATTTATCTGCCCGATTTGAAGTATAGGTCGCCGGAGCCGGCGGCAAAGTACTCTCGCTGCAAGGACTATTTTGCGGTTGCGGCAAAGGCCATAGAAGAAATGGTGCGGCAGCAACCGAGACCAGTCTTTGACGAACGGGGCATGATGCAAAAAGGCGTCATCGTCCGGCACCTTACCTTGCCGGGCTACCTGGAGGATTCGAAAAGAATCATCCAATACCTGTATGAAACTTATGGAGATAAAATTTATATCAGCATCATGAATCAATACACTCCGGTGATTAAGCATACGGCATATCCGGAGCTCAACAGAAGGATAACGGAAGAAGAATACGACGAGCTTATGGATTATGCCATAGCAATCGGAGTGGAAAACGGATTTATCCAGGAAGGGGAAACCGCGTTGGAAAGCTTTATCCCAGAGTTTAACGGAGAAGGAGTATAATCTTTTTACCCATCTCCGGGTATGGATGTTGCTTGTCCACTTCAAACCTTCCGGTTCAGGACGCGGTAAATAAAATCCATATCCAGGCTGCGTCGCACCGCGTCGGCCAGTAAATCATACTGGCGATTCTTGTATTCCCGCCTGTCAAAAGATTCCAACAAGCTAAAGTCGATGCCCCTTTGGCGGCAGAGCGCTTTTAAAATCGTATCACAGACATCAAGGGTATCAAAAATGCCGTGAATATAGGTGCCGTACACATTGCCTGCCCCCACCAGGGCGGGCAGTTTTTCTTTGCTGCGGCCCATGTGAATCTCGTATCCCTCGTAGTGTTTTCCGTTGAGGTCCGCCAGCAGACCGTCGATGCCCTCGAATACCCCTTTGGTCTGGGTCTGCACCTTTTCCGGGCGGAAGATGGTGTCCATCTCCAACAGGCCCATGCCGTGAATTTCGGCAATGCCCGCAGCCTCCACCTGTTGGGGGTCGGAAATCTTGCGCCCCAGCATCTGCAAGCCGCCGCATACGCCGAACACCAGTGTCCCGGAGGCGGCTGCCTTTTGAACGGCGGCCTCCAACCCGCATTGACGAAGCCACAGAAGGTCGGAAATGGTGCTTTTGGTGCCCGGCAGAATCATCATATCCGGCTGATGAAGGTCCTCCACATGGTTCACGTACCGCAGGGAAACGTTGTTATAGCGCTCAAAGGGGCTGAAATCGGTAAAGTTGGAAATGTAGGGCAAGCGAATGACGGCAATATCAATCAGTTTGCGGGCAGAGGTTCTGTCAAACCGCTCGGTGAGGCTGTCTTCGTCGTCAATATCCACATGGATGTAGGGGACAACGCCGACGACAGGAACGCCACACAGTTCTTCCAACGTTCTCAGACCGGGCTCCAGGATACTTCGGTCTCCCCGAAACTTGTTGACGACGGTTCCTTTGATGCGCCGGCGCTCTTCCGGTTCCAACAGCGAAATGGTGCCGTACAGCTGGGCGAACACCCCTCCCCGGTCGATGTCCCCCACCAGCAGCACCGGAGCATCCACCAGATTGGCAAATCCCATGTTTACAATGTCATCCTGTCTGAGATTAATTTCCGCGGGACTGCCGGCGCCTTCAATGACGATGATGTCGTATTCGGCCGCCAGGCTGCGGTACGCCTCCAGCACGGCGGGGAGATACTCTTTTTTCCTGCGGGAATACTCCATGGCTCCCATATTGCCCTGCACCCGACCGTTGACAATCACCTGGCTGCCGATGTCGGTGGTGGGCTTGAGCAAAATGGGATTCATTCGAACATCCGGTGTGATTCCAGCTGCTTCCGCCTGGACCACCTGCGCCCGCCCCATTTCCCCGCCGTCCCGGGTGATAAAGGAGTTAAGCGCCATGTTTTGGCTTTTGAAGGGAGCGACCCGATAACCGTCCTGCTTGAAAATGCGGCAGAGCCCCGCCACAAGCAGGCTTTTGCCAGCGTTGGACATGGTCCCCTGAATCATAATATTTTTCGCCATGATTGCTCCTTCCCGCACACCAGTTTGATGGCCGCAATGAGCCTTTCGTTTTCCCCGCGAAGCCGCACGGCAATTCGATACCATCCGGATGTCAGACCGTGGAAGTTTTCGCAGTTGCGAATGGCAATACCGTGTTGTCGCAACGCGGCGTGCAGGCCTTCCCTCCCAAAGAACAGCAGATAATTGGCATGGGATGGGCACACCCAAAACCCCAGCGCTTCCAGCTGCTCTTTCAGCCATTGGCGCTCGATTGGAATCAGTTGTCTGGTTCTTTCCAAAAACTCTCTTTCCTGCAACGCCGCCACCCCGGCCGCCTGCGCCAGCAAAGACACATTCCAAGGCTGCACACCCTTTGCCATCTTTGCCAGCAGTTGATAGTCCGAGCAGAGACAATAGCCCAGGCGCATCCCCGCCATCCCGTAACTTTTGGTAAACGCTTTTAACAGTAAAAGCTGCGGGTAATCTGTTAAATAGCTTTTCAGGCTTGCACCGCCGTCGGCAAGGTCCAGAAAACACTCGTCCACAAACAAACGGATGTTGCGTTCCCTGCAAAAGTACAGGATTTGTTCCAGCAAGGAAGGTGAAATCACCCTCCCGGTTGGATTGTTTGGATTGCAAAGGAATACCGCTTCCGGCTTTTGTTTTGCCAGATAGTCCAGAAAGGTTTCATCCACGTCAAAGTTGTTTTCCCGTCTGAGAAAGAACCGTTCCACATGGCAACCCACCCGCTCAAGGGCGAGGGAGTATTCCGAAAAGGTGGGGGCAAGTTCCACCGCCCGTTTGGGGCTTACGGCTTCACAATAGGAATAAATCAGCTCCGCCGCTCCGCTGCCGCAAAGGATGAATTCCTTTGGCACCGCTTCAAACTCCGAAACGGCCTGTACCAGCTTTCGGCAATAGGGGTCGGGGTACTGGTGCACCTTGGGCAACACTTCCCGGATGGCGTCCAACACCCCTTGAGGCGTTCCAAAAGGGTTGGTGTTGGCGGAATAATCCAATATGATTTCTCCCTGATAAACGTCCCCGCCGTGGGGGTTTTGTGTTTGGTACAGCATGTTGCTTCTCCTTTAGAGCAGGAATAGCATCTTTATGACACAGCACAGCGCGAAGGCGAGGAATGCCGTTGCATAGGAAAGGCGGCAGGCGCGGGGAATATCCTGGTGCTCGATTTCCCGCAGGGGGTCCCCGATAAACTCCTTTTTGTGGAGTACCCCGTGATACCAGGAATCCCCCGCCAGCCGCAAGCCGAGAAGCCCGGCACAGACCGACTCGGTGTGGGCCGCATTGGGGCTGGCATGGCGGAGCCGGTCCCTGCGAAAAATCCGCCACCCGTTTTGGACATCCATGCGGAGGAGCCATCCCGCCGCCAGCATCAGCAGGGCGGCAAGCCGCGATGGAAGAAAGTTTGCCACATCATCCGCTTTTGCCGGCACAAAACCAATATGCCGGTAGGGCGCTTCTGTATATCCCAGCATGGAATCCATGGTGTTGACCGCCTTGTAACAAAACCCCAGCGGCACGCCGCCAATGGCCAAGTACAGCAGGGGCGCCACTATGCCGTCCGACGTGTTCTCCGCGACGGTTTCCACCGCCGCGCGGGTGACGGCCGCATCGTCCAATGCCGCGGTGTCTCTGCCCACAATTTGGGAAACCGCGTGTCTGGACTTTTCTATGTCGCCGCTTTCCAGCGCGTCATAAACCCTCATGCTCTCGTCCCGCAGCGACTTGACGGCGAGAATCTGCCAACACATCACACTCTCCACCGCCAGCCGGAGCCATGGGCTGATGCGGTGGCAAATCCACAGCAACAAAAGCGGGATGCCGGTGGAAGTGAAAACCACAACCAGCCATAAAAGCCCGCCAGCTGCTTTTTCTCCCCCAGGGGATTTGGGGAAAATCCGGCGCAATCCCCGCTCCAGCCAGGTTATTTCCCTGCCAATGAATACAACCGGATGCGGGAATCCGTGGGGGTCTCCAATGAGGAGGTCCATGAGAAAACCGATGATAAAAGCCATCAACGACCACTTCATATTTCTTCCCCACCCTCCTGCATGATGAAACGGTAAACGGGATGTCGGCAGGTCATGCGATGATACGCGTCCGCTTTTTTACTGCAACCTGCAGAACAGCCACCTCCGTTATTAAATGCCGAAGAAATCATTTTGGTGGTGTTTCCTCCAATCCTATGGGTTGCTTGAGGTTTACCCGAATCAAGCGAAAGGCTGTGGCAGTCAGTTTTGACTGCCACAGCCGATTTTCTGTGACATCATGTGCCCATTCCTCCATACTCGGGAGTCTGTAAGCAAAGCATTTAAGCAGGTCTCCTGACTCGCGCATCAACGGCTTGTGCACTGCCTTCTCGGAGAAATTCCCAATGGCCGACTTTCGTCCTGTGCACAGTCTCCACGCATACAGTGGCGGTACCGTCCCGGTTCCTTGCGGGTTCTCTATTCTCCATCGATTCCTTCGCGGAAGCGACGGCACTTAAATGCGTCCTATCCAGTTTGCTCTCATTATACCCCAAGTTTTGCCATTGTCAATGTCCAGTTAGGAGCTTCCACACTTCTCTATATTTCTGTAAAAGGAATAAATGGGCCCGGTTTTCCACTTTTGCTGGCAATGGCTTTTTCCATCCAAACGACGCTGTACCATTTTTCAAATTTATACCCGCACAAATGGTGCCTGCCTACGAGACGATACCCCATTTTTTCATGAAAACGGATGCTGGCATCGGTCAAATGCTCGTCGTTTGCCCGGTCAGTCGCCGCGATACAGGCATACAGCGTAAAGACATTCTGCCGGAGCAGTGTCTCTTCCAACTTCCGATATAACAGTCTGCCGATGCCTTTTCCGTGCCAGTTTTTATCGATGTATATGGAAACTTCCGCGGAATGTTTGTAGGCCATCCTGGAACCTAAGGGACCCGCATAGGTATATCCGACAATTTGCCCATCTTCCACAGCAACGAAATACGGATATTCGGCCAAGGTTTTTCGGATTCGGTTTTGAAACTCCTCCACACTGGGAACGTCGTATTCAAAAGATACCGCCGTGTGGAGCACATAAGGCCCATATATGTTTAGAAGTGATTCCGCATCCTCAATCGAGGCAACCCTGATTTCCATTTTGTTCTCTCCCAATGAAAGCTTTTGCTATTTATTGTAACATGGCGGCCTCTATTTTTCGATGCTTTTGATGTGATTTCAGAAAGGATTTGGATTTTTTGCAATTATTAATGTAAGGGGAATCGGCGCAATGCCGGTTCCCCATTTTTGTTTTTTGCATAGTAAAGCCACATTCGGAGTGTTTTCTTCTATCCCGGGGCGTGAAGGCCAGGATGGTATGCGGGCAGTCGCCACTGTGGTGATGAATCGGGTTCATGTCAGCGACGGGGAGTATCTTCGGGTTGGCCAGGGAAATTTGCGCAACATTGTGTTTCAGCCCGGCCAATTTGACTGCATCCTCACCGAAATAGGGGGACGCCCCAATATGCAGAACATTTACAATATGCGCCCCGAGCCCATTCACTACCAAATCGCCGACTGGGCTCTTAGCGGCGGAGTCCACACTCCCGTGGGTGTCTGCCTGTGGTATTTAAATCCCTTTGGGGAATGCCGTTCGGAGTTTCCCCAACGCACGGGAACTTTTCACACCCGTGTGAACAACCACTGTTTTTACCGACCTACCCCTTACTACCGCCTAACATGAAATAGCTATTAAAAGCAAAGGAGTATGATATATGTGTAATTCTCAGTATGCAAGATCTTACCGCAATCCTTATCAAAGCCAGAATATTTACACCCCAACCGCATTGGACCAGAACACTTCCGCCGACCCATTAGCCGATGTAAACCCCAACAACCCCACCTGCTACTACGAGCAAGACCCCAACCAATACATATCCACCAGTCCCAGCGGCGCTCCCATTTCCGTCACCCCGGGACCTTCCATGCCCATTTCGGTACAGCCCGGTGGCCCCGGAACACCCTTCATTTCCAGCACCCAGGCCACCGCTCCCTCCGCCACCCAGTCAGTCCCCTTTAACTTTCCGGCACCCGGGCAGATGACAGAACCAGGCGGCACAATGCAGTTTCCTCCCATGACCTCCCAGCTGAACGTAAACCTGCCCGAATCCCTCACCAACCCCGCCTATATTCCGGGCTATTTGCGGCAGATTATCGGCAGCCTTGTGCGGGTGGAATTCCTGCTCACCGACAGCATGACCGACCGGGTAGGCATCCTGCGGGAGGTGGGCGCCAGCTACATCATTTTGGATTCTCTGGACGGCAACAGCCAGCTGTTGTGCGATTTGTTTTCCATCCGCTTTGTCACCATCTTGCAGCGCCTCACTCCCGGCAATTACCAGGCGGCCCGTACCATCTTTGCATCCAACCGCTTCCAGGGTGTGTAAGTCACCGCCCCTCCCGCGTCAACTGCCCAGGAGGGGTCATTTTGCATGTCAGCGCAAACCAAAACGCCGCGTAAACAGTCATATCGCGTCGCTTATGAGGCGGAGGATGCCCTTTTTGTGCGTAAAAACACCGTGGAGTATGTTTCCACGGTGTTTTTCATTCTTATGCCACGACCCGAATTTCGCAGGTATCCGATATCTTGGGATTGGAAACGGAAGTGATGGTGATGATAGCCTTTCCTTTCTTGTGGCAGGTGATGACTCCATCCTCATCCACGCTGACCACCGAGGGGTTGCTGGACTTAAAGGTGACCGAAAGGTCGGTGGCATTGTCGGGGCCAATGGTGTACTCCAGCTGAGTGACGTCGCCCACATAGGGCTCCATGTCATCGTAGTCAAATTTGAGATAGTCCACCGCGATATTCTTGGTGGTAACCTCCACGGTGCAGGTGGCGGTGTAGCGGCCATCCTTGCTGGTTGCCGTAATCACGGCGGTGCCAGCACTCTTGGCCGTCACCTTGCCGTACTCGTCCACGCTGGCCACCGACTGCCGGGAGGAAGTCCAGGTCACCGCTTTGTTGGTGGCGGTTTCCGGCGTGAAGGTGACGTAGAGCTGCTGCTCGGTGCCCCGCCTCATGTACAGCTTGGTCTTATCCAGGGAAATGCCTTTGACGGCAATCTTTCCGCTGACCACCTCCACCGTACAGGAGATGGAGTAGCTGTTGTCGGCGGTGTAGGCGCGAATTTCGGCATAGCCTTCGGATTTCGCCGTCACTTTTCCGTAGGAGTCCACCGTCGCCACATTGGTATCCTCACTTTCCCACAACAGCTCGGTGTTTTTCACCAGCCCTTTGTCGGAAGTGATTTTCAGAGTGTAGGTGGCCTTCTTCGACAGCGTGATGTAGTCGTCATAAAACTCGATATAGGAGACATTTTTCAGGGAAGTTCCCTCAACCTTGGTAGGTTGGTCCGAAGGCTTGACTTCGTCCTGCTCGCCTCCTTTCTCCACCACTTCCAGCTGGCAGACCGCCGATACCTTGCCGTCGGCGGTGGTGGCGGTGATTTTGGCTTTGCCAACCTTGACCGCCGTCACCTTGCCCTGGGAATTGACGGTGGCCACCGAGGTGTTGCTGCTCTTAAAGGTCACGCCGCTGAGGTCGGCGTCCTCCGGGTCGGAGATGAGCTTAAGGGTATAGGTTTTCCCCACGTTGACCGCCACTTCCTCATTTTCAAAGACCAGATACTCCACTTCGGAGCTGCCCTTCGATTTCGAGCCTCCCGTCGAGGTGTTGCCGGAATCAGTGGTGGGAGACACCTTGCCGCCCACACTCTGGGAGCCGGTGGTGGTAATGCCGGTATAGGCGCTCTTCAGACCAGCCTCCAAGCCGTCGGCAATGCCGATGGCGATGGCCTGCTGGTACTCCTCCTGAATCAGCTTTTCATACTCGGCCTTGTTGGTCATAAAGCCGCACTCCGCCAAAATCGCCGGCATTTGAGGAGTCAGGGTGATGTGGTAGTAGCTTTGGCGGGCGCCCCGGTTTTCGGTCTCCAATTGACTGCTGACCTGAGCGGCAACGGCCGTAGCGGTAGCCTTACCGTAGGGGTAGAAGTAATAAACTTCGGTTCCCACTGCCGAGGCGCGGGTGCTGGTATTGCTATGTACGCTGACAAACAGGTCGGCGTTAAAGGCCTCTGCCTGCCTAACCCGGTTCTGCAGGCTGGGGTTCTTGGAGTTGTCAATGAGCAGGACGGTGGCGCCCCGGCTTTCCAACTCGTCCGCCAGCATTTCGGCAATGGCCCGGTTGATGACCTTTTCGGGATAAGCGGACAGGAATCCGAGGGCTCCCGTATCCGAACCGCCGTGGCCCGCGTCGACGGCGATTCTGGCTCCCTTCAGCGAGGACGGGGGCACGTTAAACCGGAACACCAAATTCCCGCTGGAATCGTAGTAGCCTTTAAACCCTAGGAATCCGCCGTTTTTGGCCAAGGTGAGGGTCAGGTTGTCGCTGCCCCAGGTGGCTTTGGTAAAGAGGGGGTTTTGATCCAGGGTATGGCTTCCGCCGGGGTTTTTGTCGGTGTTGTGGAAGGTGATACCAAAGGTAGAGCCAGTATACTCAATTTTGTAGGTCACCTTCTGGGCGGTTTTGATGGTCAGGTAGACATACCGGCCCTCGGTGCTGATGTTGAAGCCGGAAATGACGTTTCCGCCCACATAGTCGTTGGTGATGGCCTGAATATCCTGGGACTCCACCCGCAAGCCGGAGGCCAGTTTGTAGAACTTATAGGTTTCCCCTTTGCTGCTGACGTAGGTGATTTCATCTCCTACGGCGTAGTCCATCGCACCTTTGGGAATGGGATAATAGTTTGCGTTGGGAACGTTATCCAGGGTGTTGGGAGGATAGGTCCACGCCTGGTCCGCCACCACCACGACGGGAACGCCGTTTTCCAGTTTCGCCCGCTTATTGACCTTGACAGTGGCTGCCTTCAGGGATTTGGTAATACCCTGCCAGGTGGCGGTGATGGTGATGGGCCCCAAATTCTGTTCCTGGGTTGTTCCGGGCGGGGCGGTAAAATACCCCACAAACCGCTTGTAGTTGGAGTTGCGGGCATCTTCATCCTCGGCGGAATCATCGATTTCCATGGCCACGGTGGCGTCCCCGATGGTGGCGTACACCTCGGCATCCTCATAGGCCAAAGCGGAAATTTCAACGCTCATGTTTCCGTCGGTGGAGATGGTGCCGGTGGGCGCAACCTCCTTGAGGATTTCAATATTCCGTGTGATTTTGTAGGTCAGGGTTTTGTTTTTATGGACAATGGTAAAGGTGTTTTCGCCAGCTTTTAAATTATAGGTGACGGTAAAGTAACCGGAATTGTCGGTGGTGATTTCCTCGCCGTTAATGGTGACGGGAGCGGTGGGGTCGGAAGCGCCCGTAAAGGTCACCGACGGTTCCTGGGTGGTGTAGGTGGTTTGGGTAGGCTTGGTGATGGCAAGCTCGGTGAGGACGTGCTCGCTTTTCACCTCTCCCTTGTAGTACTTGACCAAAGTGGCGGTGGCGTCCTGAGGATTGGCCACCAACCGGGAAAGGGAGTCGAACACACTGCCGGAATAGCCGGGCAGGCCGCTGGCGCGAATCACCTGCCGCGTCAGCTGGTCGTAGGAGCCCCAGCCCGTATTTTGGGTGCAGACTTTGCTGGAGGCGTGAACCACATACATCGGCACACCGCTGCGCCTTGCCACGTCTGCCCACCAGGTCACCACGGTTTCAAAGGGCTCGTTGGGGTCGGTGAGGGAGGAGAAAGCTTTGACGGCTACAAAGTCCACTACGCCGTCCTCCACAAATGCCTTGGTGTCGGCGTTGCCGTTGCCAAGGGAAGAATAACTTGCCGATTTGACGGGCAAGCCCCCCTCCTGCTCGTCGGCGCTGGCCCATATGGCGTCGGCCAGCAACCCCACCTGAATGTTGGGGGTATATTGGCGGATGGTGTTGCTCATGTTGCGGACCACGGCGGCGGGGGTCTGCCGCAGGAAATTATTGTAGCCGATGGCTCCGCCCGTCATCAGGTAGCGGATGTAGGTCTGCTCCTCATCGGCGGGTTGAGTGTAGCCGTCGATGAGAATGGCGTCGGGCGCGTACTTTTCGGCAAACTCCCGCAGATTGGCGGTCAGCTTGTCAATGGTTCCCGCTCCCAAAGCCAGGGAGGCGCCGCCGCTTTTTTCCTGAAAGAGAGACGCATCAAAAATGCTGTAGACGTACAGCCCCTGCTTGCGGGCGGCGTCCACCACGTATTCCATCACATCGAAGCCTGCGTCCAGTCGGGGAGCGCCGGAGGTTTCGAAAATGACCTTGTCGTTGTAGACGGTATCGATAATCACCGAGTTCATGGTCAACTCGGCGGCTTTCTCCACCGCCTTGTCGATTTCCGCCCGGATGGCGCCTTCACCGGCGTTTAAGTCGGTTAAAAAGTCATAGCCCGGCACCAGATAGACGCCCCGCATTTCGCCGGGAACATGGTAGACCGGCTCGATGTTTTCCGGCTCCGGTTCAGGTTCCAGCTCGGCCGGGAGAAGCTTGTCCAAATCCTCGGGCCCAGTCTCCTCCTCCGCAGGCTGGGAGGATTCCGGCTTGTCCGGCGCCAGGGCGCTGCCCCAGGCGGTGTTCAGCAAAATGCCGGCCACCCCTCCCGCAACGAGGGTAAGGGAAAGGAAGATGGCTCCCACCATCATTCCCAACTTTTTTTTGCTCTTAAATAGCTCACTCAAAATACGCAGCCCCCAATTGGTTGATGGAACAAAGTTGAATTCGCTGCTAAACAGCTTGTCCACAAAGTGCCGGGCCCAAAAGGGCCGCCAGAGTTGTAATACCTTTTATAGCAATGTCTTTAGATTCTGAATCTCCTTGCTCACATGAGCGGCAACCGACTGGTCCGGCGCAAAAATGGAATCGTACCGGTAAAGAACAAAGCCTTTGTAATTGCTTTGACTGCGGGCGGTTTTCACCATTCTTGCCAGCAGGTCGGTGTTGTTGAGCCACTCGTTTTTGCCGGTGCCAGCCCATTGGTCCGCCGCCCCCACTTTATAGGCGGCAAGGCCCACATACAAATCCACATCCTCGCAGGTCACCATCTGATTCCAGCTCTCCAACGTTTCTTTATAGGGTTGTGTCTGGTTCTGGTATCCAAAGTAAATCTGCGGGCAGACGTAGTCGCAGTAGCCGGGATTGGAGACGATTTTCGCCACATCCAGGAACAGGGCGTTGTAGTTGTTGTAGACGCTGGACTGCGGGCTGATGCCAAAGAGGACGTTGGGGTCCTCCTCCTTGATGGCGGCGTACATGGCCTTGAGCAGGGTTTCCACGTTGCGCCTGCGCCAGTCCGCCTGGGAGAGCTTTCCGCCCCCGTTGACATACGCCCGATAAGAAGCCGCGTCAAAGCTCATATCCACGGCGCCGGTGGCGGTGGTGGGATAGAAGTAGTCGTCAATGTGGATGCCGTCCACCTTGTAGTTGCGGACAATTTCCCGAACTCCGTTGACAATCAGGTCCTGGGCCTTCTTGCTGGCAGGGTTGTAGGAGGTGACGCCGTTGTGGACGATGACGGCGTCGTCTCCGGCGGACAGCCACTTGACGGCGGGATTGGTATCGCAGATGGCATACTTGCTGTTGGCGTTTCGGATGCGGTAGGGGTTAAGCCACGCTTCAATCCGAAGGTTGCGGGCATGGGCTTCCTCCACCATAATGGCCAGAGGGTCAAAGCCGGGGTCCACCCCCTCCACGCCGGTGCAGAGATAAGACCAGGGGAAGTACTGAGACTTGTATATGGCGTCGGCAAAGGGGCGAACATGAACAATGACGGTGTTGAGGCCATAAGATGCGCAGTTGTCAAAGACACGCCGAATATTCTTGGTAAACTGCTCCCTGCTTTGATTGGTCAGCAGGTTGTTCAGCTCCAGGTAGGAAATCCAGACCGCCCGCACCTCGCCTTGGACCTGCTCCATCCGGACGCCGTTTTGTTCCAGCTTGGGCAAGCCCTGCTCTTCCACCACAGGAGCGGAAGCAGCCACGTTGGAGGGTTCCGAAGCGGCGGGTTGGGAAGCGGAAGATTCCTTCTGGTTGGAAGGTTTGGTGGAGACGGGTTCCGCCGGGGCGGAAGACTGGGGAGCGGTGGATGGTACCTGTGCCGGGGAAGATTCCAAAGCTGAAGAGGATGGTTCCGCCGCAGAA